>NZ_CAMHVK010000001.1:0-300000 GCF_946188615.1 Streptococcus mitis | reverse complement strand
TTTTGGCTATTGACTAGGGTTCCGTCGATATCGACGGCGATTAGTTTAATACTCATAAATTTCCTCTTCTAGTTTTTATTTGGGGTAAAATGATCGTTCTCAATCAAGTGTAAAAATTGCTGGGTAATGCTTGCGAAGATACTGTTTTGGTCCAACATTTCTTTTGGAAAATAGAAACGATTATCTCCGTGGCGACTGCCAGCAAGGGATTGGACGATAGGAGACAGGCTAGAGAGTTCGGCCAGTTCTCCATTTTTTTGTAAAATCTCAATCTGTGTCCGTGGATTTTCAGATTCGGGACGATAGATATCATAAGGGAGGTCAAAGTTCTTATGAATGGCAGTATAGTAGTCGGGATCAAAGCCAATGTCTTCAACCAATTTTCTCATGCTAGCGAGCTGGTCTTGATCTTCTTGTGAAAAGGTAATGGATTTAAAGACCTTGCGGTTGACAAAGCGTTGCGACAAATCTGCGAGAATCTTGTCAGGACTGGTCATCCAGAGTTGGAAATAGGTATTCATCACACCATCATCCA
This sequence comes from Streptococcus mitis, assembly GCF_946188615.1. GTDB lineage: Bacteria > Bacillota > Bacilli > Lactobacillales > Streptococcaceae > Streptococcus > Streptococcus mitis_BZ. Next base: position 299,465 of record NZ_CAMHVK010000001.1, on the reverse strand, counting down.
GAGCTAGATAGTCAGACAAGGTCACATTTTTTTCAAAGAAAGGCAGGAGATGTGGGGAAGTTCGGGCAAAGAAGTCCTTGTCTTCTGGATAAAGTTCCTTAGCCCGTTTGAGAAGATTCTGAAGGAGAACTTCCATGGCCCGTGTTGCTGGGTGGAAATAGACCTGCATATACATCTGGTAGCGACTGAGGACGTAGTCTTCGATGGCGTGCATGCCATTGCGCTGAAAGGCGATACCATTTGCGACAGGACGAATGACTCGGAGGATGCGAGTCAGGTCAAATTCTCCATAGGATGCTCCTGTAAAATAGGAGTCGCGCAAGAGATAGTCCATACGGTCTGCATCAATCTGACTAGAAATGAGTTGCACGACCTGCTTGTTAGGATAGGTATGGTCGATGATACTAGCCACCTTTTCTGGAAAATCAGGTGCTACTTGTAGCAGAACTTGGTGAATCTCTGTCTCAGGACTTTGGATGATTTCCTGAGTAATCGCCTCATGATCTGTATCAAAGAGATGTTCAAAAGTATGGGAGTAGGCTCCATGTCCAAGGTCATGTAGAAGAGCGGCGGTCATGGTCAAGAGAGACTCGGCAGGATTCCATTCTTCAGGATATTTTTCTTCAAAAATCTCCGTGATACGTCGTGCAATTTCATAGACTCCTAGACAGTGAGAGAAGCGGCTGTGTTCTCCGCCGTGGAAGGTATAACTGGACGTTCCCAGTTGCTTGATCCGGCGCAAGCGTTGAAATTCTTTTGTATTAATCAAGTCATAGATGATTTGATTATTGACATGGATGTAGTTGTGAACTGGGTCACGGAATACTTTTTCGTTCATATGACCATTATAGCAAAATCCTGCTCTTTTTGGTAAAATAGTAGGACAAGAGACAAGAAAGAGGACTTGATGTGAAGATTCGGATGCGAAATACGATTCAGTTTGATGAGCAGTTGGAAGTGATTGACCAACTTTATGACGTGGAAGTGCATGAAAAAGGAGATTATAGCTACCTGCTTTTCTATAATGAGGAAAAGGAAAAAGTGGTTATTAAATTTCATGGTCAAGAACTGGTGATGAGCCGATTTTCTAATCCCAAGACCATTATGCGCTTTTTAAAGGATAGTGATAGTTTAGCCTATATTCCCACACCTATGGGCATGCAGGAGTTTATCATCCAAACGAGCCATTATCAAGTTGATGGGCAAAAGATTGAACTAGATTATCAACTACAAAATCAAGAGGGACATCCCTTTGCCAGCTATCAATTGGAAATTACTTGGGGCTAGGCTCATGTCTTTTTCAAATTTAACTAGCTATCTTCTTGGATTGGCTCCCTAGTGTGGTAGATTAGGCTAATTTTTGGTATAATAAAAGTTATGGAAATCGAAAAAACCAATCGTATGAATGCGCTCTTTGAATTTTATGCGGCGCTTTTGACAGATAAGCAAATGAATTATATCGAGCTCTACTACGCTGATGATTACAGCCTTGCTGAGATTGCCGAGGAATTTGGTGTCAGTCGTCAGGCTGTCTATGACAATATCAAGCGAACAGAAAAGATTCTGGAAGATTATGAGATGAAATTGCACATGTACTCGGACTACATTGTCCGCAGTCAGATTTTTGACCAGATATTGGAGCGTTATCCCAAGGATGACTTTCTGCAGGAGCAGATAGAAATTTTAACAAGCATTGATAATAGAGAATAAGAGGAAGAAAAATGGCATTTGAAAGTTTAACAGAACGTTTGCAGAACGTCTTTAAAAATTTACGTAAAAAAGGAAAAATCTCTGAATCTGATGTCCAAGAGGCAACCAAAGAAATTCGCTTGGCCTTGCTTGAGGCCGACGTTGCCTTGCCTGTTGTAAAGGACTTTATCAAGAAAGTTCGTGAGCGTGCAGTCGGGCATGAGGTTATTGATACCCTTAATCCTGCGCAACAAATTATTAAAATCGTTGATGAGGAACTGACAACCGTTTTAGGTTCTGATACGGCAGAAATTATCAAGTCACCTAAGATTCCAACCATCATCATGATGGTCGGTTTGCAGGGGGCTGGTAAAACAACCTTTGCCGGTAAATTGGCCAACAAACTCAAGAAGGAAGAAAATGCTCGTCCTTTGATGATTGCGGCGGATATCTATCGTCCAGCAGCCATTGACCAGCTTAAGACCTTGGGACAACAGATTGATGTGCCGGTTTTCGCTCTTGGGACAGAGGTTCCAGCTGTTGAGATTGTTCGTCAAGGTTTGGAACAAGCCCAAGCCAATCATAACGACTATGTTTTGATTGATACGGCAGGTCGTTTGCAGATTGATGAGCTTTTGATGAATGAACTTCGTGACGTAAAAGCATTGGCTCAACCAAACGAAATTCTCCTCGTGGTTGATGCTATGATTGGTCAAGAAGCGGCCAATGTTGCGCGTGAGTTTAATGCTCAGTTGGAAGTGACTGGGGTTATCCTTACCAAGATTGATGGAGATACTCGTGGTGGTGCGGCTCTATCTGTTCGTCACATTACCGGAAAACCAATCAAGTTCACTGGTACAGGTGAAAAGATTACGGACATTGAGACCTTCCACCCAGACCGCATGTCTAGCCGTATCCTTGGCATGGGGGATATGCTCACTCTGATTGAGAAAGCTTCTCAGGAATACGATGAGCAAAAAGCCCTTGAAATGGCTGAGAAGATGCGTGAAAACACCTTTGATTTCAATGATTTCATTGATCAGTTGGATCAGGTGCAAAACATGGGACCAATGGAAGACTTGCTCAAGATGATTCCAGGTATGGCTAACAATCCAGCCCTTCAAAACATGAAGGTGGATGAGCGTCAGATTGCGCGAAAACGTGCCATTGTGTCCTCCATGACACCTGAAGAACGTGAAAACCCAGATTTGTTAAATCCAAGCCGTCGCCGTCGTATCGCAGCTGGTTCTGGAAATACCTTTGTCGAAGTTAATAAATTCATTAAAGACTTTAACCAGGCTAAACAACTCATGCAGGGTGTTATGTCTGGAGATATGAACAAGATGATGAAGCAAATGGGAATCAATCCAAACAACCTTCCTAAAAATATGCCAAATATGGGAGGAATGGATATGTCTGCCCTTGAAGGAATGATGGGACAAGGAGGTATGCCTGACCTGTCAGCTCTCGGAGGAGCAGGAATGCCAGATATGAGTCAGATGTTTGGTGGCGGACTCAAAGGTAAAATCGGTGAATTTGCTATGAAACAGTCCATGAAACGCATGGCTAACAAAATGAAGAAAGCGAAGAAAAAACGCAAGTAAGACAAGGGAAGGCCGCAGGGCTTTCCTTTTTTAGAAAGAAGAAAAATGAGCACTTCCGTAATTGGAAATGCTCGTTTTTTGATGTGTTTAGACTTTTAGTCTTTATTTTCGTATGGCAAGATTAAGTTCAAGATGATTCCTGTCATGGCTGATAGAGCAGTACCTGAAAGTGTAACTGGACCGAGTTTAAGGATAGCTCCTCCAAGTCCAAGAACCAACATAGCACTTGCGATGATGAGGTTACGCATTTGAGCGAAATCAACACGTTCTTTAATCAAGACTTTCAAACCGTTGCTGGCGATAACTCCATAGAGAAGGATTGACATACCACCAAGTACAGCATTTGGAATAGTTGAAATCAAGGCTGTGAATTTACCAAGGAAGCTAAGGGCAATTGCGATGAAGGCAGCGTTACGGATAACTGAGACAGAAGCGATACGAGTCATACCGATAACCCCTGTATTTTCTCCGTAAGTTGTATTGGCTGGTCCACCAAGGAAGGCAGAAACAGAAGTTGCGATACCGTCACCAAGAAGAGTACGGTGAAGACCTGGTTCTTTCAAGAATTGACGGCCACAGATTTGACCCAAAACAGTGTGGTCTCCGATATGTTCAGAAATTGTTACGATAGCGATTGGCAAGATAGCGATGGTTTCTGGGCCAAAGTAAAGATTGTATTCTTTAAAGGCACCACCTGTGCTAAATGGCAAGTAGAAACCAGGAATTTCAAACCAGTTAGCTTTAAGAACTGGTGTAAAGTCAACCAAACCAAGAGTTAGTGCGAAGAGGTAACCACCGATAATGGCAAAGAGGAATGGAATGATTCGTAGGAAGCCTTTTCCTTTTGTATTGATAAAGGCAGCAATCAAGAAAGTAACAACTGCTACAAGAGCATTTTTCCAATTTCCATCAGCTACAAGACCAGCATTGGTAACAGCTGAACCTGCAAGTCCAAGACCGATAACGATGATCATAGGTCCAATGATGATTGGTGGCAAGAGTTTATCAATCCATTTTGTACCCGCAAAACGAACACTTGCAGCCACAAGGACATAGACTAAACCAGTCAAGATAACCCCTGTTTGAGCAGCAGATACATCACCACCCATTTCTTTCATAGCCAGTGACATTGCTGTGATAAAGGCGAATGATGATCCTAGATAAACTGGAACTCTAAAACCAGTTGAAATCATGTAGATAAGTGTTCCAACACCTGAAGCAAAAAGGGCAACAGATACAGGCATTCCCAAAATCAAGGGTACCAAGATGGTCGCACCGAACATGGCAAAAACGTGTTGGAAACTAAGGAGAATTCCTTTTCCGGCTGAAGGACGTTGGTCAACGTCTAGTAACAAATCAACAGTTGATTCTTGTTTCATATAAACCTCACTTTTGGGCATCAAAAAAGAGCCCATTATTTTACAGCAATAGGCCCTCAGAGTAAGACTTCTTTAAAATCCAGACTTTAAAGAGTTTCAAATATTTCTGCGTCTTCGTCACCTCACGGGATGACATTAAAAACCTTTGCTTGTGATAGTATAGCAAAAATTACAAACTTTGTAAATATTTTTTTACTAAAAAGATTAAAGCGGGCGTTTATTTGGCATACCAGCCTTACGTGGATATTTGTTTGGTGTTTCTTTTTTCTTTTCCACTACTGTGATGTAACGTGGATCTCCATTTGGTAGGGCGTAGCTGAGGTTGTCTTCGACTTTGCTAAAAAGGAGGTTGAGGGCATTCTTGGCTTCTAACAATTCCTCGGGTGCATTGCTGGCCTTGAGTGCCAGTAGTTTTCCGCCAACTTTAAGGTAAGGAATTGTCAATTCAGATAAAATCTGCATGCGGGCAACCGCACGAGCTGTTACAAAATCATATTGAGCACGGAACTTTTTGTCTTGGGCAAAATCTTCGGCACGTCCATGGTAGAAATGAACATCGTCTAAATCCAGTTCTTGAGCCAAAAGTTGGAGGAAGTTGATGCGCTTGTTGAGGGAATCAATGATGGTCACATCTAACTGAGGATAGAGGATTTTCATTGGTAGACTAGGAAATCCTGCCCCGGCCCCGATATCAAGCAGTTTGATAGTTTCATTGGGAATCAAGTCTTGCAGAATGGGTGCAATTGAATCATAAAAATGTTTGAGATAAACTTCTTCTTTATCTGTAATAGCCGTCAAATTAATCTTTTCATTCCACTCGACCAAGAGCTCAAAATAGCGTTCAAATTGTTTTTTTTGCTGGTCCGAAAGTGGAAGATATTGCTCGGAAAGCAAGTTGTAAAATGTTTCTGGTTTCATAGTTATTTCCTTCTTTAGTATCATCTTATTTTACCACAATCATTAAAAATTTGATATACTGGTACTAATCTAAAAGTAGAAAGGACTTATATAATGACTTGGATTATTCTTGGAGTTTTAGCTCTTATTGTTATTTTTGTGATTGTTAGCTATAACGGTTTGGTTAAAAATCGTATGCAAACAAAGGAGGCTTGGAGCCAAATTGATGTTCAGTTGAAACGTCGAAATGATCTCTTGCCAAACTTGATTGAGACTGTAAAAGGTTATGCCAAATATGAAGGTTCTACCCTTGAAAAGGTGGCAGAACTACGTAACCAAGTGGCGGCAGCGACTTCACCAGCAGAAGCTATGAAAGCTAGTGATGCCCTTACTCGTCAGGTTTCAGGTATTTTTGCAGTTGCAGAAAGCTATCCAGATTTGAAAGCTAGTGCAAACTTTGTTAAATTGCAAGAGGAGTTGACAAACACAGAAAATAAAATTTCTTACTCTCGTCAACTCTACAACAGTGTTGTCAGCAACTACAATGTAAAATTAGAAACTTTCCCAAGCAATATTATCGCTGGAATGTTTGGATTTAAAGCAGCAGATTTCCTTCAAACACCAGAAGAGGAAAAGGCAGTTCCTAAAGTTGATTTTAGCGGTTTAGGTGACTAAGATGTTGTTTGATCAAATTGCAAGCAATAAACGAAGAACCTGGATTTTGTTGCTGGTATTTTTCCTACTCTTAGCTCTGGTTGGCTATGCAGTTGGTTACCTCTTTATGCGATCTGGGCTTGGCGGTTTGGTTATTGCACTGATTATCGGATTTATCTATGCCATGTCTATGATTTTTCAATCAACAGAGATTGTCATGTCCATGAATGGAGCGCGTGAGGTGGATGAACAAACGGCACCAGACCTCTACCATGTAGTAGAAGATATGGCTATGGTGGCTCAGATTCCTATGCCACGTGTTTTCATCATTGATGATCCAGCCTTAAATGCCTTTGCGACAGGTTCTAACCCTCAAAATGCGGCGGTTGCTGCGACGTCAGGTCTCCTAGCTATCATGAATCGTGAAGAACTAGAAGCTGTTATGGGACATGAAGTCAGTCATATTCGTAATTACGATATCCGTATTTCGACTATTGCTGTCGCCCTTGCTAGTGCTATCACCATGCTTTCTAGTATGGCAGGTCGTATGATGTGGTGGGGTGGAGCAGGTCGCAGACGAAGTGACGATGATAGAGATGGAAATGGTCTTGAAATCATTATGCTCGTGGTTTCTCTACTAGCTATTGTGCTGGCACCTCTCGCTGCAACCTTGGTGCAACTAGCTATTTCTCGTCAGAGGGAATTCCTAGCGGATGCTTCCAGTGTCGAGTTGACGCGCAATCCTCAAGGGATGATTAATGCTCTACGCAAGTTAGACAACAGTAAACCGATGAGTCGTCCTGTCGATGATGCCAGCAGTGCACTTTATATCAATGATCCAAAGAAAGGGGGAGGGTTCCAAAAACTCTTTTATACCCACCCACCTATCTCAGAACGGATTGAACGTTTAAAACATATGTGAAATGAAGGCTGGGAAAAAGTCTTTAAAATCTTAAAAACGCATAATATCAGGTGTGCAAAAAACTTGATATTATGCGTTTTATTATGGGAAGATTTACTTCCTTTTCTCCTAAAATTGTGTTTTTGCCCCACCTATCTGCTATGTTGCAAATTTATAAATTGTCTAATTAACTACATCCAAACCGTGTTCTGTCAAGCGATAGATAGTCGAACAGACCTCTTTTAAGAAACGACGGTCATGCGAAACAGTGATGATACCGCCTGGATAGGTTGCAAAGAGTTTTCTAATTTGGGGTTGAGAAGTGGGAGAAAAGTTTCGTGTGGGTTCATCTAGCAGGAGAAAGTTTGGTTTGCGCAAGACTAAATCCAAAAGCAGGAGTTTACCCTGTTGTCCGCCAGATAAGGAGCGAATTTGATGCTGCATTTCTGGATAACTGAAATTGAGACTGGCTAAGTGAGATTGGATTTTCTGTAGTTCCTCTTTTTCCCCAGTTTTGCGGAGATAGGCTAGTGGTGATAAATCCAATTGCAGTTTTTTGTGGTAATCTTGTGGCATAAAACCAAGCGAAATTTCTCTTTTGGCGCTAAGCAGTTGTTGAAACTTGGCTAACAGAGTCGATTTTCCAATACCATTTGGGCCGATAATACCGATTTTTTCTTGGCCACGGACAGTTAGTCGTAGTTCTTGAACCAAAACTCGGTCGCCAATGGACAAATTTTCTTTTTCCAGTTGGATTAAAACTTTAGAAGCAGGTAATGGTTGGATGTCTGAGAAGAAAAGTTTGATTTCTTCCTCTTCAAGTGGCTTTTGGATCATGGACTGAGCTGTCTTTTCAAAGCGTTTTTCTTGAGAGAGAACATTTTTCATCTTTTTAGCCAATAGGCGACCGGCAGTACTATCTTTAGTAGCTCGAAGGGCAGTTTCTACATTTTGCTTGACGCGCCGATGCTTTTCCATGGTTTTGTTATAGGCTCTTTGGTCGTTAGCAGCCTGCTGACTTTGTTTGATAAAATTAGCCTTTCTCTGGTCGCTATAGCTATCATAGTCTAAATGCTCTACTAGTGTTTCTGCTTCTTTACGGTGCTTGACCAGTCGCAAGTGGACAATAGTATCAGCCGTTTCAGAAAGAAAGTCTTCATCATGGGAAATGAAAATAACAGTTTGCCTAATCTTTCGAATCTGACTTTTTAGCCAATCAACTGTCTCAAGGTCTAGGTCATTTGAAGGTTCATCTAAAAATAGAATCTCAAAGGGTTTGGCTAACTCATGGATGAGCTGAATTTTCAAAGCTTCGCCACCCGAGAGGCTCCCGATCTCTTGGTCACTAGCAAAGCGATCGCTATCAAAATGCAATTCCTCAGCTAAACGATAGAGGACACTGTAGTCTAAATCAAGAGAATCTAAAAAGAAGTAGTCGTGTAGAGTTTTCTTTTTCAGCTTCTCGGGGAGTTTTTGAGGAATGTAAGCTAGTGATTGATAATCAGATTGAATGTCACCCCTGATAGTGAAATCAGGCAATGCTTCTCCCATTAAAGCTCGCAGCAAAGTTGACTTTCCATTTCCTTCTTCACCAATAATAGCAACCTTTTCCCCGTCTTGGATAGTCATGCTTAAGTCAGATACAAGGTCTCGTAAATCTTTGTTTTGTGTGATGGTCAGATGATTGATTTTTATCATATTGTTGCCCTTTCTAGAATGTCGATAGTGCATAACAAAAAGCTCTACTTTATCTAGTAGAGCCCAAAGTCACTGTCAAAACTCTATTATCCTCGTTGAAAAACTCGTCAAACTAGCTTGGAGTTGCCTAACCCAACCCAAGAGGAGCATAGCTTTCTAGTTTTTTGATTTTCATAGAAGATAAAGTACTAGAAAATCTAGTACAAAAAGAGCATGCAAAAAGAGACAAAAACAAGATCTACTAAATAAAGTTCTTTATTTGATAGACTTAGTTGTTCATGTCTCCCTTACCTCCGAGTATTAGTACCTCTATCCTATACCTTTCAGGATATTTTGTCAACAGAAAACTGATAATTCTAATCTCTAGAATCCAAAAACAGGTCCATAAAGAGTTAGTACGTGTTTGATATGCTCGTAATGGAACTTGTCATAGTTGCGCCAAGCGCTGCGTGCTTGATCATTTAGTTTTAGGCTACCAAGACCAATCAGAAGACTGGTACGTTGGTAAAATTTCTCAAGGTCGATTAAAATACTGTTGTCCAACTTTTCCGCTTTTTTGAGCTCTTGCAGAGTAGTGTTTAGCAGCTCTTGCAGTCGAATATCATCTGCCCTACCCTGTTTGCAGCTTTGGAAACTTTTATTTAACTCGGATAGGAGTTGGGTTGCATTAGTAATGAGTTCTTTGTCTTTCATGTGAGCATCCTCCTTGCTCTGATGTATTATTGCCTATAGTATGGCACTAAAAAATGTCATAGTAAACATGTTAAAAAATCGAATGTTAATTAAAAAGTTTGGTGGGCTGATTTGTAGGCTTTTCATGGTATAATCAAGAGAGTAAATCTTTATGGAGGAAGTATGAAATTAAATATTCAAGAAATTCGTAAGCAGTCTGAAGGCTTGCATTTTGAACAAACTTTAGACCTAGCTGCAGACTTGCGTGCACGCAATCAAGAAATTTTAGATGTGAAAGATATTCTTGCAGTTGGGAAAGTACAATACGAAGATCGTATGTATTTCTTAGATTATCAGTTATCTTACACCATTGTTCTTGCTTCAAGTCGCAGTATGGAGCCAGTTGAGTTAGCTGAATCTTATCCAGTCACAGAAGTTTTCATGGAAGGCGCAACTAACCAACTAGATCAGGAAGTTTTAGACGATGATTTGGTCTTGCCTATCGAAAATGGAGAACTTGACCTTGCTGAGAGTGTGTCAGACAATATCCTACTAAACATTCCCATCAAGGTTTTGACGGCTGAAGAAGAGGCTGGTCAAGGATTTATTTCAGGAAATGACTGGCAAATCATGACAGAAGAAGAATACCAAGCTCAACAAGCAGTTAAGAAAGAAGAAAACAGTCCCTTTGCTGGCTTACAAGGACTATTTGACGGAGACGAATAATGGTCTTGTCAAAAAAACGTGCACGAAAGGTGCTAGCAGAAATCATTGCTCTTTTTCCAGATGCCAAGCCTAGTCTTGATTTCACCAATCATTTTGAACTCTTGGTTGCGGTCATGTTGTCAGCTCAGACAACGGACGCAGCGGTAAATAAGGTCACACCAGGTCTCTTTGCTGCCTTTCCAACGCCACAAGCCATGTCTGTTGCAACAGAGAGTGAGATTGCCTCACATATTTCTCGTCTGGGATTGTATCGGAATAAAGCTAAATTCCTTAAAAAATGTGCCCAACAGTTACTAGACGATTTTGATGGTCAAGTCCCTCAGACACGTGAGGAATTGGAGAGTTTGGCAGGTGTTGGTCGCAAGACAGCCAATGTTGTCATGAGCGTGGGCTTTGGGATTCCAGCTTTTGCAGTGGATACTCATGTGGAGCGTATTTGCAAACACCACGATATCGTCAAAAAATCAGCGACACCACTTGAGGTGGAAAAGCGTGTCATGGATATCTTGCCGCCTGAGCAGTGGTTAGCAGCTCATCAGGCCATGATTTATTTCGGACGGGCTATCTGCCATCCTAAAAATCCAGAGTGTGACCAGTACCCACAATTATATGATTTTAGCAATTTATAAGATGGTGTACCAAAAGTTTTTGCTTGATTTTAAGCATGCTTTGTGCTATAGTATTTGATAACTAAATATTCCTTTAAACCTGTCCCGTGAGGCAGGCAAGGAGAACGATTAAGTAGTAGGGTGAAGTCTATACTGTTTGCAGTAGGGCTCGCTTGGCTATACATTTCAAGTCTCCTTGCTTAAGGAGACTTTTCTTTTTGGAGGTTTGTCATGAAGGCAAAAGAAGTTGTAGACGAATTGACCGTCAAACGAGCGATTACGCGTATTACTTATGAGATTATCGAACGCAACAAAGATTTGAATAAAATCGTCTTGGCTGGTATTAAAACTCGTGGTGTCTTTATCGCCCACCGAATCCAAGAACGTTTGGAACAGCTAGAAAATCTTTCAGTTCCTGTTGTGGAATTGGATACTAAACCTTTCCGTGATGATGTTAAAAGTGGAGAAGATACTTCTTTGGTTTCTGTCGATGTGACAGACCGCGAAGTTATCTTGGTGGATGATGTGCTCTATACAGGTCGTACCATCCGTGCTGCTATTGATAATATTGTAGGTCATGGTCGTCCTGCGCGCGTGAGTTTAGCAGTTCTAGTCGATCGTGGACATAGAGAATTGCCAATCCGTCCAGATTACGTTGGAAAAAACATACCAACTAGTCGTTCTGAAGAAATCATCGTAGAGATGGCAGAACTTGATGGCCAAGATAGAGTTCTGATTACTGAAGAAGCTTAGAAAGCTAAAGGAGTAGCCATGTCAGTAAATCAACAAGCATTAAACCATGTGGTGTCCATGGAAGACCTCACTGTCGATCAAGTGATGAAATTGATCAAGCGAGGAATTGAGTTTAAAAATGGAGCTCAGCTTCCCTATGAGGACCATCCGATTGTTTCCAATCTTTTCTTTGAGGATTCTACACGAACGCATAAGTCCTTTGAAGTGGCAGAGATTAAACTGGGATTGGAGCGACTTGACTTTGATGTGAAGACTAGTTCAGTCAATAAGGGTGAGACACTTTATGATACCATTTTGACTCTGTCTGCTTTAGGAGTGGATGTCTGTGTGATTCGCCACCCTGAGGTTGACTACTACAGAGAGTTAATTGCAAGTCCGACGATTACGACTTCCATCATCAATGGTGGAGATGGTTCGGGTCAACACCCTAGCCAGAGCTTGCTTGATTTGATGACTATTTATGAGGAATTTGGTCACTTTGAGGGTCTCAAGGTTGCGATTGCAGGTGACTTGGACCACTCACGCGTTGCTAAATCCAATATGCAGATTTTGAAACGCTTGGGAGCTGAACTTTATTTTGCTGGACCTGAGGAATGGAGAAGTCAAGAGTTTGCAGATTATGGACAGTTTGTAACCATTGATGAAATCATTGATCAGGTGGATGTCATGATGTTTCTCCGTGTGCAACATGAACGCCATGATAGTGGAGCTGTCTTTTCAAAAGAAGACTACCATGCCCAACATGGCTTGACTCAAGAACGTTATGACCGTTTGAAAGAAACAGCAATCCTTATGCACCCAGCCCCAGTCAACCGTGATGTAGAAATCGCAGACCACTTGGTTGAAGCACCAAAATCACGGATTGTCCAACAAATGACCAATGGTGTCTTTGTTCGAATGGCAATCTTAGAATCCGTACTGGCGAGTAGAAACGCCAACTAAAACACAAGACGTTAAAAGACGCCAGTGAGCGTCCACGAGAGGTGAAAATATGACAAAAAGACTTCTAGTATTAGAAGATGGCACAGTTTTTGAAGGCAAGGCCTTCGGAGCAGATATTGATGTAACAGGCGAAATCGTCTTTAATACAGGTATGACCGGCTACCAAGAATCCATTACAGACCAGTCTTATAATGGACAAATCTTGACCTTTACTTATCCTTTGGTGGGAAATTATGGAATTAATCGTGATGATTACGAATCCATCATTCCAACTTGTAAAGGAGTCGTTGTTTTTGAAGAAGCACGAAGAGCAAGCAACTGGCGCAACCAAATGACCTTGGATGAATTTTTGAAAGCCAAGAAAATTCCGGGTATTTCTGGAATTGATACGCGTGCACTTACCAAGATTATCCGTAAGCATGGTACGATGCGTGCAACCTTGACTCATGTTGGAGATAGTATGGACCATGTGACGGACCAGCTCCAAGCAACAGTTTTGCCGACAGATAATATCAAGCAGGTTTCTACTAAAACATCCTATCCAGCTCCAGGAGTTGGTTTGAGCGTGGTTCTAGTGGACTTTGGTCTTAAGCACTCAATTCTACGTGAACTTTCTAAACGCAACTGTAACGTGACAGTTGTTCCCTATTCGACAACGGCTGAAGAAATTCTCCATCTCAATCCTGACGGAGTTATGTTGTCAAACGGTCCAGGTAACCCAGAAGATGTTCCACAGGCACTGGATATGATTCGTGGTGTGCAAGGGAAAATTCCAATCTTTGGTATTTGTATGGGGCATCAACTCTTTGCAATGGCAAATGGTGCTAAGACCTACAAGATGAAATTTGGACACCGTGGATTCAACCATGCGGTACGCGAAATTGCTACAGGACGTGTGGATTTTACAAGTCAAAACCATGGTTATGCAGTTAGCCGTGAGGATTTGCCAGAACACTTGATTATCACCCACGAAGAAATCAATGACAAGTCAGTTGAAGGTGTGCGTCACAGATACCAACCTGCTTTCTCTGTTCAATACCACCCAGACGCAGCCCCTGGTCCACACGACGCAAGCTACCTATTCGACGAGTTTATCGAGATGATGGAAGCTTTTAAACAATCAAACTAAGAACGAGTAAAAGCTCGTCGGAGAATTTATTTAATGTCGCCCTGAGAGGCGACGAATAGAAAGGAGAAGATACATTGTTCGCGGAAGTGAACACGCCCTAAGAACTGTGTGAAAAAGATAAACATCGTCTTGACGCTGAAGGCGTCTGCACCGAGTTTCCTATTTTCACTGTGTTCTTTACGGGCTTTGTATCATAAACTATGCCTAAACGTACTGATATTCAAAAAATTATGGTGATTGGTTCTGGTCCGATTATTATTGGTCAGGCTGCTGAGTTTGACTACGCTGGGACCCAGGCTTGCTTGTCTTTGAAAGAGGAAGGTTATGAGGTTGTCTTGGTTAATTCAAATCCTGCAACTATCATGACGGACAAGGAAATAGCTGATAAGGTTTACATCGAACCGATTACACTTGAGTTTGTGACACGTATTCTTCGTAAGGAACGTCCAGATGCTTTGCTTCCAACCCTTGGTGGTCAGACAGGGCTCAACATGGCCATGGAATTGTCTAAAAATGGTATCCTGGATGAGCTTGGTGTTGAACTTCTGGGTACCAAATTATCTGCCATTGACCAAGCGGAGGACCGTGACCTCTTTAAACAATTGATGGAAGAGCTCAACCAACCCATTCCAGAATCTGAAATTGTTAACACAGTAGAAGAAGCAGTTGCATTTGCAGCGACAATTGGATACCCAGTCATCGTCCGTCCAGCCTTTACCCTTGGTGGTACTGGTGGTGGTATGTGTGCCAACGAGGAAGAATTGCGTGAAATCGCTGAAAATGGGTTGAAATTATCACCTGTTACCCAATGTTTGATTGAACGTTCAATCGCAGGTTTCAAGGAAATCGAATACGAAGTGATGCGTGACTCAGCTGACAATGCTTTGGTTGTTTGTAACATGGAAAACTTTGACCCAGTCGGGATTCACACAGGAGATTCCATTGTATTTGCCCCAGCTCAGACTATGTCAGACTATGAAAACCAAATGCTTCGTGACGCAAGCTTGAGCATTATTCGTGCCCTTAAGATTGAAGGCGGATGTAACGTTCAGCTGGCCCTTGATCCACACAGCTTCAAGTACTATGTCATCGAAGTAAACCCTCGTGTATCGCGTTCGTCAGCCCTTGCTTCTAAGGCGACAGGATATCCGATTGCTAAGTTGGCTGCTAAGATTGCAGTAGGTTTGACCTTGGATGAGGTGATCAACCCAGTTACAGGTTCAACCTATGCCATGTTTGAACCAGCCCTTGACTACGTTGTTGCCAAGATTCCCCGTTTCCCATTTGACAAGTTTGAAAAGGGTGAGCGCCGTCTTGGTACTCAAATGAAGGCGACTGGAGAAGTCATGGCGATTGGTCGTAACATCGAGGAATCTCTTCTTAAGGCTTGCCGCTCCCTTGAAATTGGAGTGCACCACAATGAAATGCCTGAGCTTGCATCGGTTTCAGATGATGCCTTGATTGAAAAAGTTGTCAAAGCCCAAGATGACCGTCTCTTCTACGTATCAGAAGCCATTCGCCGTGGCTACACACCCGAAGAAATTGCAGAGCTTACAAAAATCGATATCTTTTATCTCGATAAACTCCTACATATCTTTGAAATTGAGCAGGAGTTGGGTGCTCATCCACAAGATCTTGAAGTTTTGAAAACTGCTAAATTGAATGGATTTTCAGACCGTAAGATTGCTGAACTATGGGAAACGACAGCTGACCAAGTTCGCCAGCTTCGTTTGGAAAACAAGATTGTTCCAGTTTATAAGATGGTAGATACTTGTGCGGCAGAATTTGACTCTGAAACACCATACTTCTATTCAACCTATGGTTGGGAAAACGAGTCTATCAAGTCTGATAAGGAATCCGTTCTAGTTCTAGGTTCTGGTCCAATCCGTATCGGTCAAGGGGTCGAGTTTGACTACGCAACTGTTCATTCAGTTAAGGCTATTCAGGCGGCTGGCTATGAAGCCATCATCATGAATTCAAACCCAGAGACCGTTTCTACAGACTTCTCTGTATCAGATAAGCTTTACTTTGAGCCATTGACATTTGAAGATGTTATGAACGTCATTGACTTGGAGCAACCAAAAGGTGTTATTGTTCAGTTCGGTGGTCAAACAGCTATCAACCTAGCTGAGCCATTGGCTAAAGCAGGTGTGACTATTCTTGGTACGCAAGTAGCTGACCTAGACCGTGCGGAAGACCGTGACCTCTTCGAGCAAGCCCTCAAAGATTTGGATATTCCACAGCCACCAGGACAAACGGCTACCAATGAAGAAGAAGCAGTTCTTGCAGCTCGCAAGATTGGCTTCCCAGTTCTTGTCCGCCCATCTTATGTACTTGGTGGACGTGCCATGGAAATCGTTGAAAACGAAGAAGACCTTCGTTCTTACATGCGAACTGCTGTTAAGGCTAGTCCAGACCACCCAGTTCTTGTCGACTCTTATATCGTTGGGCAAGAGTGCGAAGTTGATGCCATTTCAGACGGAGAAAATGTCCTTATCCCTGGTATCATGGAGCATATCGAACGTGCAGGAGTTCACTCAGGTGACTCAATGGCCGTATACCCTCCACAAACCTTGTCGCAAAAGGTGCAAGAAACAATCGCAGACTATACTAAACGCCTAGCAATCGGTCTTAACTGTCTTGGAATGATGAACATTCAGTTTGTCATCAAGGATGAAAAAGTCTACGTTATTGAGGTCAATCCACGTGCCAGCCGTACGGTACCTTTCCTTTCAAAAGTAACTAATATTCCTATGGCTCAGGTAGCTACTAAGCTCATTCTTGGTCAAAAACTTGAAGAACTTGGTTACGAAGATGGACTTTACCCTGAAAGCACCCGCGTTCATATCAAGGCACCTGTCTTCTCCTTCACAAAACTAGCTAAGGTAGACAGTTTGCTCGGTCCTGAAATGAAGTCAACAGGTGAAGTTATGGGTTCTGATACGACTTTGGAAAAAGCTCTCTATAAAGCCTTTGAAGCTTCTTACCTGCATTTGCCAACTTTTGGTAACGTTGTATTTACCATCGCTGATGATGCCAAAGAAGAAGCCTTGGACTTGGCTTGTCGTTTCCAAAATATTGGCTATGGAATCCTCGCGACAGAAGGGACAGCAGCCTTCTTTGCCAGTCATGGATTGCAAGCCCAACCTGTTGGTAAGATTGGTGATGATGATCAGGATATCCCAAGCTTTGTTCGCAAAGGGAAAATCCAAGCAATTATCAATACTGTCGGAACCAAACGAACTGCTGACGAAGATGGAGAGCAAATTCGCCGTTCAGCTATTGAACACGGAGTGCCCCTCTTCACAGCCCTAGATACAGCTAACGCCATGCTCAAAGTATTGGAAAGCCGTAGTTTTGTCACAGAAGCGATTTAAATAGAAAAAAGAGAAGGTATAACGATCTTCTCTTTTTTGTTATATTTTTTCTTGTAAACTACTGCTTAATCAGCTTTTGCGATAAGCTTTAATGCTATGACTATACCATTCTTGCATTTCCTTTGATGGTGGTGTCATATAATCCCCGTACATCTGGGTTAAAAATTGATCATATTTTTTAGGGACGGGCAACATACGGCCTTCAAACTCAGTTAAGATGAGTTCTTTAAAGGTATCAACTGGGAAGACTTCTTTCATTCCTTCTTTACCAATACCAATTCCTCCCTCATATTGAGGAGTGTTAGTTGCAG
Source organism: Streptococcus mitis (assembly GCF_946188615.1). Taxonomy (GTDB): domain Bacteria; phylum Bacillota; class Bacilli; order Lactobacillales; family Streptococcaceae; genus Streptococcus; species Streptococcus mitis_BZ. The sequence goes on along the minus strand of NZ_CAMHVK010000001.1, from coordinate 282,125 downwards.
CATTTTTGACTAGCTGATCAATTTTCTTGTAAAAGTAACGGGGATTGACAAATCGGAGGGCGTACCAGCTACATAATCTTAGAAAATCTTTTAACTTGCTGTCACCGTGAACTGCGCGTGATTTTTTGATATAAGCTAGTTGACGAAGGGCTACATACTTATAACTCTTGTCGACAATGCTCAAATCTGTAAAGCGATCAATTGGGAAGACATCGATAAAGAGACTGGTGTCATGACGCTTGTACTTAACATGGTCTTCGATAACAGTAGAAGTATCCAAAATCGATGCGAAATTATGGAAGTACCAAGAAGAAGTGTCGTAGGATAGAACCTTATAACGTGGATGGTCTTCTTCCTTAATAATTTTCAATAAGCGCTCATAATCTTCACGATAAAGGGAAATATCGATATCATCGTCCCAGGGAATCATACCTTTGTGGCGGATAGCTCCAAGCATGGTTCCATAACTGAGAAAATAAGGAATATCATGTTTCTTACAAGTCTCATCAATATAGTCTAGCAGGGCTAGTTGAATTTCTTTAATTTCTTCTTTTTCTAAATACTGCATCCTAATCCTCCAATTTGTAAGCGTGAAATTCATGACTGTAGAAGCGTTTTTCTTCTGGTGGTAGGGTCATATAATCTCCATAAAATTGCGTCAAAATAGTATCAAATTTTTCAGGTGCTGGAAGGTTTAAATTTTCAAAGGGTAAATCAATTGTTTTATCAAAGGTACCACTTGGGAATACTTCTTTTTCCTTAAATTTAGAAGGGATAAAAGCCATATACTGTCCATTCTCACGACTATATTTTTGAATTTCTTTCTCGATTTTATGTGCAAAATAACGAGGAGAAACAGGTCGAAGGAGCAACCAAAAGGCTGTTCGTATCCAATCTTTTAAAAGGCTATCCTTATAGACAATATTTTTATGTTTACTGAAAGACAGAAGTTTGAAGCTTTCCAGCTTATAACAAATATCAATGACCTTAGGGTCATCAAAGCGATCCATGGGGAAAATGTCGATAAAAACACCTGACTCATAGGTTTTTGTATTCCGAGTATCAATAATTTTAGTTGTACTGTCAGTTATTTTGATAAAGTTGTTAAAGTAGTTTTTATCTGTTTCTAAGGATAAAAGTTTGTATTTACTTTCTTCCTTTTGAAAAATGTTTATAAATCGTTGGTAATCTTCTCTAGGCATGGACAAATCAATATCGTCGTCCCAAGGGATAAAGCCTTGATGTCGAACCGCCCCAATCAGAGTACCGTAGTTAATAATATAGTTGATATTGTGCTTTTTACAGAGAGTATCAATATAATCCAAAATTTCTAATTCAATTTGTTTGGCATCTTCAATGGTTAGTTGTTTCATTTTAAACTCCTATGATCTTTTGAATTTATTTTTTAAGGCTAGGACATGGTTTAAAAATTCATAGAAAATGCTATCTTTGGTGAAGGCAAGTAGACCAATATAAGAGATGGCTGATAGCAAGACAATCAAACCAGTATTAATCAAAAATGGCAAATTAATGACCATATCCACAGGATACAAGAAATTAATCAGGAAATAAATTCCTACAAAGGAAAGTGAAAAGAGAGAGTATCGAACAGTGTAATTAAAGATATGTCCCAAGTGAATAAGCTGTTTTCTATGGATGAAAATGATATAGAAAACAAGTAGAGAGGCCTCTGATAGCATAGTTGTCAGTAAATAGTATTCAGGAGTTACGATATTGTTGAAAAAGAGGAGACTGTTTAAGCCCAAATTGAGTAGCCCAGCAAAGACTGTATAGACTGTGATACGTTTTTCATAGCCATTGGTAAAGAGAATTTGGGAACCAAGAATGGTATCTAGTGCTAGGATAATCGTACGAAAAGCGAAGAGAGAGGTCAAGATACCACCTCCGATATATTTTTCACTACCGTAAAGTAGGATGGCATTTGGTCCTAAAACCATGAGTCCGAAACTGAGTGGAATGATAAAGAAGTTAAAGATTCGACTACCTCTATTAACCAGAGAAACATAGGCTTCTTTGTCTCCTTTCCCCAGATAGTAACTGAGACGAGGCACACTCACTCCAATTGCACCTGTTACAACCCCAGCTATAACGGTCACAATTCGCTGAGCTATGGTATAGTAACTAACGTTAACATCAATCCCTGTTTTAACGAGGAAGAGACGATCCAAAAATGTGAAGAGCATATTGGCATTTGCAAAGACCAACATGGCTGTTAGAGGGAGAAAGAGCGGTTTAAAATCACTTATGTGAATCTTAACAAGCTTAATGTCTCTTTTAATCCAAAAATAACTAATCAGATAGTTAATCAGCGTCGATAAACTCATCACAAGTGTATAGACAACAATATCGTGTTCATTTTTGACAAATAGGAAAATAGAGACCAGCATCAGGATACGGATGAAGGCAGTCTTGTAAAAAAGAAAACTGTAATTTTCCAGAGCTTCATTGACCCATTCGATTGAAAAAATCTGGGCAATGAGTTGAATCCCCATAACAAGGTAGACTTTTTTGATGATTGGATTATCAGTAAAGAAGAGAGGATAGGCTAGGATATAGACAGCAGTGGTCAAAATTGTACAAGCTATGCACAAATAAAAAAGACTGGAGAAGGTTCTATTCAGATCTTTTTTGTTATCCTTGACATTACTGATGGCCCGTAAACCGTAGTTATAGACTCCATATGTTGCAAAGGGCAAGAAAAATGACAAAATAGTGTCAACTGAGTTGAAGTAACCATAGTCAGTTCGGTCCAAGACACGCGCGACGTAGGTACCAGTTAAGATGGGAAAAATAATATTCAAGACACGAATTCCCATGTAGGATAGAGCATTTAATTTTATACTTTTCATTCAATTTACCTCGTTTTTCATTATATCATAAAGTCAGCTAATAAGAAATGAAGGGCAGTAATACTCTTCGAAAATCAAATTCAAACCACGTCAGCGTCGCCTTACCGTACTCAAGTACAGCTTACGGCTAGCTTCCTAGTTTGCTTTTTGATTTTCATTGAGTATAAGTCAAGTAATCACTTTGAAGTTTCAAAGCTTAATTTTAAGCTTTCTTTAAGAAAACTATATTATTCTGAAGAACTCTAAAATTTCACAGCCATTTATTAGTAATGACTACAGAATTCCTAGTCACTACTAGAAATGGACCAGTTTCTTTGAATAATGGAACTGCTTAATCCTCCTATTCTAGAACGGGATGACTAGTATTTCTTTTATGATAGGACTAGATTGTGGTATAATAGAGAGAATAAGTTTTTTTAGTAAGACAAAGGAGAAAAAAGATGATTTATGCAGGAATTCTTGCTGGTGGAACTGGCACACGTATGGGAATCAGTAACTTGCCAAAACAATTTTTAGAGCTAGGTGATCGACCTATCTTGATTCATACAATTGAAAAATTTGTCTTGGAACCAAGTATTGAAAAAATTGTAGTTGGGGTTCATGGAGACTGGGTTTCTCATGCAGAAGATCTTGTAGATAAATATCTTCCTCTTCATAAGGATCGTATCATCATTACAAAGGGTGGTGCTGACCGCAATACAAGTATTGAGAAAATCATTGAAGCCATTGATGCTTATCGTCCGCTTACTCCAGAGGATATCGTTGTTACCCACGATTCTGTTCGTCCATTTATTACACTTCGCATGATTCAAGACAATATCCAACTTGCCCAAAATCATGACGCAGTGGACACAGTGGTAGAAGCGGTTGATACCATCGTTGAAAGCACTAATGGTCAATTTATTACAGATATTCCAAATCGTGCTCACCTCTATCAAGGACAAACACCTCAAACATTCCGTTGCAAGGACTTCATGGACCTTTATGGCTCTCTCTCTGCTGAAGAGAAGGAAATCTTGACAGATGCATGTAAGATCTTTGTAATCAAAGGAAAAGATGTGGCCTTGGCTAAGGGTGAATATTCAAATCTAAAAATCACAACAGTGACAGATTTGAAAATTGCAAAAAGTATGATTGAGAAAGACTAGTGAAATGATTAATCAAATTTATCAACTAACAAAGCCTAAGTTTATCAACGTCAGATACCAGGAAGAGTCTATTGATCAAGAGAATCATATCCTCATCCGCCCCAATTATATGGCTGTCTGTCATGCGGATCAGCGTTACTATCAAGGAAAACGTGACCCAAAGATTTTGAATAAAAAGCTTCCAATGGCAATGATTCACGAGTCATGTGGAACGGTTATTGCTGACCCGACGGGAACCTATGAGGTTGGGCAAAAAGTTGTCATGATTCCAAATCAGCCTCCTATGCAGAGTGATGAAGAATTCTATGAAAACTACATGACAGGGACTCATTTCTTGTCTAGTGGATTTGATGGCTTTATGAGAGAATTTGTTTCTCTTCCTAAAGATCGTGTGGTGGCTTACGATGCTATCGAAGATACGGTTGCAGCCATTACAGAGTTTGTTAGTGTCGGCATGCATGCTATGAATCGTCTATTGACTCTTGCTCATAGCAAGCGGGACCGAATCGCCGTTATCGGAGATGGAAGTTTAGCTTTTGTGGTTGCCAATATTATCAACTATACTTTGCCAGAAGCAGAGATTGTGGTTATTGGTCGTCATTGGGAAAAGTTGGAACTCTTCTCTTTTGCCAAAGAATGCTATATTACTGACAATATTCCTGAAGATTTGACCTTTGATCATGCTTTTGAGTGTTGTGGTGGTGATGGTACTGGACCAGCTATAAATGATTTGATTCGCTACATTCGTCCTCAGGGAACGATTCTCATGATGGGTGTTAGCGAGTATAAAGTCAATCTCAATACACGCGATGCCTTAGAAAAGGGCTTGCTCTTGGTTGGTTCCTCTCGTTCTGGTCGCATTGATTTTGAAAATGCCATCCAAATGATGGAAGTCAAGAAATTTGCCAATCGTCTTAAAAATATCCTTTATCTAGAAGAACCTGTAAGAGAAATTAAAGATATTCACCGTGTCTTTGCAACCGATTTAAACACAGCCTTTAAAACAGTGTTTAAGTGGGAAGTATAAGTGCTGGAGGTTAATTGTGGAGAAAATCATTAAAGAAAAAATGTCATCCCTACTTAGTCAAGAAGAGGAAGTCCTCAGTGTTGAACAACTGGGGGGAATGACCAATCAAAACTATTTGGTCAAAACAACAAATAAGCAATACATTGTTAAATTCTTTGGTAAAGGGACAGAAAAGCTGATCAATCGTCAAGATGAAAAGTACAATCTTGAACTACTAAAGTATTTAGACTTAGATGTAAGAAATTACCTTTTTGATATTGAAGCTGGTATCAAAGTAAATGAGTATATCGAATCTGCGATTACGCTTGATTCAACGTCAATCAAGACCAAATTTGATAAAATTGCTCCAATTTTACAAACCATTCATGCTTCTGGCAAGGAATTAAGAGGAGAATTTGCTCCTTTTGAAGAAATCAAAAAATACGAATCTTTGATTGAGGAAAAAATCCCTTATGCCAACTATGAAGCAGTTAGAGAAGAAGTCTTCTCCTTAGAGAAAAGACTTGCTGACTTAGGTGTTGACAGAAAATCTTGTCATATCGATTTGGTGCCTGAAAACTTTATCGAATCACCTCAAGGACGACTTTATCTGATTGACTGGGAATATTCATCAATGAACGATCCAATGTGGGATTTGGCTGCCCTCTTTTTAGAGTCTGAATTCACTCGTCAAGAGGAAGAAGCCTTCTTATCTCACTATGAGAGTGAGCAAACACCTGTCTCTCGTGAAAAGATTGCCATTTATAAAATTTTACAAGATACTATTTGGAGTCTATGGACTGTCTATAAGGAAGAGCAAGGCGCAGATTTTGGTGACTATGGTGTGAATCGTTACCAAAGAGCTGTTAAAGGTTTGTCATATTATGGAGGTTCAGATGAAAAATAAAAATGGAGTTTCTTTTGGTCTACTCTCAGGTATTTTCTGGGGTTTAGGTCTAACGATTAGTGCTTATATCTTTTCGATTTTTACAGATTTGTCGCCCTTTGTGGTGGCCGCTGCTCACGATTTCTTGAGTATCTTTATCTTACTAGCTTTTCTCTTGGTAAAAGAAGGAAAAGTTCGTCTTTCAATTTTCTTAAATATTCGCAATGTTAGTGTGATCATCGGAGCCTTGCTAGCAGGCCCTATTGGTATGCAGGCCAATCTTTATGCGGTTAAGTATATCGGAAGTTCCTTAGCTTCATCTGTATCGGCTATTTACCCTGCGATTTCGGTTTTATTGGCTTTCTTCTTTTTGAAGCACAAGATTTCAAAAAATACTGTATTTGGTATTGTCTTGATTATTGCAGGGATTATTGCTCAGACCTATAAGGTTGAACAGGTCAATTCCTTCTACATTGGGATTCTCTGTGCTTTGGTTTGTGCTATTGCATGGGGAAGTGAGAGTGTTCTTAGCTCTTTTGCCATGGAAAGTGAACTGAGTGAAATCGAAGCCCTCTTAATCCGTCAAGTGACTTCATTCTTGTCCTATCTTGTGATTGTGCTCTTTTCTCATCAGTCATTTGCAGAAGTGGCCAATGGACAATTACTAGGTCTTATGATTGTCTTTGCAGCCTTTGATATGATTTCCTACTTGGCTTATTATATCGCTATCAATCGCTTGCAACCAGCCAAGGCTACAGGCTTGAACGTGAGTTATGTAGTTTGGACTGTCTTGTTTGCAGTTGTTTTCTTGGGCGCACCGCTAGATATGCTGACAATTATTACGTCACTTGTCGTCATTGCTGGAGTTTATATTATTATTAAAGAATAAAGGAGATTCGTGTGAAAGCCATTATCTTAGCAGCGGGCTTGGGAACTCGCTTGCGTCCTATGACTGAAAATACCCCTAAAGCCTTGGTTCAGGTTAATCAAAAACCCTTGATTGAATACCAAATTGAGTTTTTAAAAGAAAAAGGAATCAATGAAATCATCATCATTGTTGGTTACCTTAAAGAACAATTCGATTACTTGAAAGAAAAATATGGTGTTCGCCTCGTCTTCAATGATAAATACGCTGACTACAATAACTTTTACTCTCTCTATCTTGTAAAAGAAGAATTGGCCAATAGCTATGTTATTGATGCCGATAATTATCTCTTTAAAAATATGTTCCGCAATGATTTGACTCGTTCGACTTATTTTAGTGTCTATCGTGAAGATTGTACCAACGAATGGTTCTTGGTCTATGGAGATGACTATAAGGTTCAAGACATTACTGTTGATAGCAAGGCTGGTCGTATCCTTAGTGGTGTATCCTTCTGGGACGCTCCAACTGCAGAAAAGATTGTCAGCTTTATCGACAAGGCTTATGCAAGTGGTGAATTTGTTGATCTCTACTGGGACAATATGGTTAAGGATAATATCAAAGAGCTGGATGTCTATGTTGAAGAATTAGAAGGCAATAGTATCTATGAAATCGATAGTGTCCAAGATTACCATAAATTAGAAGAAATTCTTAAAAACGAAAATTAAAGATTCCAACATCTGGCTAAAATAGTCGGATGTTTTTTTGATTTTTTACGAATAAATAGATGAGTAGAAAAAGAAATGGAGATATTTATGAAAATCACAAACTATGAAATCTATAAGTTAAAAAAATCAGGTTTGACCAATCAACAGATTTTGAATGTCCTAGAATACGGTGAAAATGTTGATCAAGAACTGTTGTTAGGTGATATTGCAGATATATCAGGTTGCCGAAATCCAGCCGTTTTTATGGAACGTTATTTTCAGATAGACGATTCGCATTTGGAGAAAGAATTTCAAAAATTTCCATCTTTTTCTATTTTAGATGACTGTTACCCTTGGGATTTGAGTGAAATATACGATGCGCCTGTACTTTTATTTTACAAGGGAAATCTTGATCTCTTGAAATTTCCTAAGGTAGCAGTCGTGGGCAGTCGTGCTTGTAGCAAACAGGGAGCTAAGTCAGTTGAAAAAGTCATTCAGGGCTTGGAAAATGAACTGGTTATCGTCAGTGGATTAGCCAAGGGCATTGACACAGCAGCCCATATGGCAGCTCTTCAGAATGGTGGAAAAACCATTGCAGTGATTGGAACAGGTTTGGATGTGTTTTATCCTAAAGCCAATAAACGTTTGCAAGACTACATCGGCAATGACCATCTGATTCTTAGTGAATATGGACTTGGTGAACAACCTCTAAAATTTCATTTTCCTGCCCGTAATCGCATCATTGCTGGACTTTGTCGAGGTGTGATTGTAGCAGAGGCTAAGATGCGCTCAGGTAGTCTCATTACCTGTGAGAGGGCAATGGAAGAAGGACGCGATGTTTTTGCTATTCCTGGAAGTATTTTAGATGGACTATCAGACGGTTGCCATCATTTGATTCAAGAAGGTGCAAAATTGGTTACAAGTGGGAAGGATGTTCTTGCGGAATTTGAATTTTAATACTCTTCGAAAATCTCTTCAAACCACGTCAGCATCACCTTGCCGTAGGTATGGTTACTGACTTCGTCAGTCTCATCTGCAACCTCAAAGCAGTGCTTTGATCAACCTGCGGTTAGTTTCCTAGTTTGCTCTTTGATTTTCATTGAGTATAAGAAGAAAGTCCGCTTACTAGATAAACTTTTCTTCTATTATAGTAGCTAAGTCTTGACAGGGTTCAAAAAATGGTTTACACTTTATAAAGTTTATTACTTTGAAAAGGTGTGATTCTGTGGCTACGGCAACAAAAAAGAAAAAATCAACAGTTAAAAAAAATTTAGTAATCGTGGAGTCGCCTGCTAAGGCTAAGACGATTGAAAAATATCTTGGCAGAAACTACAAGGTTTTAGCCAGTGTCGGCCATATCCGTGATTTGAAGAAATCCAGTATGTCAGTCGATATTGAAAATAATTATGAACCGCAATATATCAATATCCGAGGAAAAGGTCCTCTTATCAATGACTTGAAAAAAGAAGCCAAAAAAGCTAATAAAGTCTTTCTGGCGAGTGACCCGGACCGTGAAGGAGAAGCGATTTCTTGGCATTTGGCTCACATTCTCAACTTAGATGAAAATGATGCCAACCGTGTGGTCTTCAATGAAATCACCAAGGATGCGGTCAAAAATGCTTTTAAAGAACCTCGTAAGATTGATATGGACTTGGTCGATGCTCAACAGGCTCGTCGTGTCCTAGACCGCTTGGTGGGGTACTCGATTTCGCCTATTTTGTGGAAGAAGGTCAAGAAGGGCTTGTCAGCAGGTCGCGTCCAGTCTATTGCGCTCAAGTTAATCATTGATCGTGAGAATGAAATTAATGCCTTCCAACCAGAAGAATACTGGACAATTGATGCTGTCTTTAAAAAGGGAACCAAGCAATTTCAAGCTTCCTTCTATGGAGTGGATGGTAAAAAGATGAAACTGACTAGCAATGATGAGGTCAAGGAAGTCTTGTCTCGTCTGACTAGCAAAGATTTTTCAGTGGATCAGGTAGATAAGAAAGAGCGCAAACGCAATGCTCCATTACCCTATACCACTTCATCTATGCAGATGGATGCTGCCAATAAAATTAATTTCCGTACTCGAAAGACCATGATGGTTGCCCAACAGCTCTATGAAGGAATTAATATCGGTTCTGGTGTTCAAGGTTTGATTACCTATATGCGTACCGATTCGACTCGTATCAGTCCTGTAGCGCAAAATGAAGCAGCAAGTTTCATTACGGACCGTTTTGGTAGCAAGTATTCTAAGCATGGTAGCAAGGTCAAAAATGCTTCAGGAGCTCAAGATGCCCACGAGGCTATTCGTCCGTCTAGTGTCTTTAATACACCTGAAAGTATTGCTAAGTATCTGGACAAGGATCAGCTCAAGCTTTATACCCTTATTTGGAATCGTTTTGTGGCGAGTCAGATGACAGCTGCTGTCTTTGATACCATGGCTGTTAAATTGTCTCAAAATGGGGTTCAATTTGCTGCCAATGGTAGTCAGGTTAAGTTTGATGGTTATCTTGCTATTTATAATGATTCTGACAAGAATAAGATGTTACCGGATATGGCTGTTGGAGATGTGGTCAAGCAGATCAATAGCAAACCAGAGCAACATTTTACTCAACCACCTGCTCGCTATTCTGAAGCGACACTGATCAAGACCTTGGAGGAAAATGGGGTTGGACGTCCGTCAACCTACGCACCGACCATTGAAACTATTCAGAAACGTTATTATGTTCGTCTTGTAGCCAAACGTTTTGAACCGACAGAGTTGGGAGAAATTGTTAACAAGCTCATCGTTGAATATTTCCCAGATATCGTAAACGTGACCTTCACAGCTGAAATGGAAGGCAAGCTGGATGATGTCGAAGTCGGAAAAGAGCAGTGGCAACGTGTCATTGATTCCTTTTACAAACCTTTCTCTAAAGAGGTTGCCAAGGCTGAAGAAGAAATGGAGAAAATCCAAATCAAGGATGAATCAGCTGGATTTGACTGTGAAGTGTGTGGCAGTCCAATGGTCATTAAACTTGGTCGTTTTGGTAAGTTCTACGCTTGTAGCAATTTCCCAGATTGCCGTCATACGCAAGCAATCGTTAAAGAGATTGGTGTTGAGTGTCCAAGTTGTCATCAGGGACAAATCATTGAGCGTAAAACAAAACGTAACCGCCTCTTCTATGGTTGCAATCGCTATCCAGACTGTGAGTTTACCTCTTGGGACAAGCCTGTTGGTCGTGACTGTCCAAAATGTGGTAACTTCCTCATGGAGAAAAAAGTCCGTGGTGGTGGCAAGCAGGTTGTTTGTAGTAAAGGTGACTACGAGGAGGAAAAGATTAAATAAGAAGAGAGTCCTGAAAGTGAATTTCAGGCTCTTTCTGGTTGGAGCTTGACAAAATTCATCATTGTATGCGAAACTAGAAGAAGATTATTTTAACTAGGAGAAGTTATGCGTCTTATCTATCTAATTATTGGTTTCTTATCACTGGCCTTGGCTATTGTTGGGGTTGTCTTGCCCTTGTTGCCTACAACCCCTTTTCTTTTGTTGTCTATTGCTTGTTTCTCAAGAAGTTCCAAGCGCTTCGAAGACTGGCTTTATCATACCAAGCTCTATCAAGCATATGTGGCTGATTTTCGTGAGACCAAGTCCATTGCGCGTGAACGTAAGAAAAAAATCATCGTATCTATCTACATCTTGATGGGAATTTCCATTTATTTTGCCCCTCTCTTACCAGTCAAAATCGGTCTGGGAGCCTTGACCATCTTTATCACTTATTATCTCTTCAAGGTCATTCCAGATAAAGAATAGTTAAAATAGTAGTTATTTCCCTTGATAAAAACGAAAGTATATTCACAACAATATGATATAATAAATTTAAAGTAATACTCAAGGAGAATCAAATGATTTACGAATTTTGTGCTGAAAATGTGACCTTGCTTGAAAAAGCGATGCAGGCTGGAGCTCGTCGAATCGAACTCTGTGACAATCTAGCAGTTGGTGGAACAACGCCCAGCTATGGAGTGAACAAGGCAGCGGTTGAATTGGCAGCTAACTACGATACGACCATCATGACCATGATTCGTCCACGTGGTGGCGACTTTGTCTATAATGAACTAGAAATTGCAATTATGCTAGAAGACATTCGGTTGGCTGCTCAGGCTGGAAGTCAAGGAGTTGTATTTGGGGCTTTAACTGGTGAGAAGAAGTTGGATAAGCCTAATCTTGAAAAGTTAATTGCGGCATCAAAAGGGATGGAAATTGTCTTTCACATGGCCTTTGATGAATTGAGTGACGATGATCAACTGGAAGCTATTGACTGGCTTAGTCAAGCTGGAGTTACTCGTATCCTAACTCGTGCTGGTGTGTCTGGAGATTCACTAGAGAAACGTTTTGCTCACTATCACAGAATTTTGGAACATGCTAAAGGTAAAATTGAAATTCTACCAGGTGGGGGGATTGACTTGGACAACCGTCAAACCTTTATCGACCAGCTAGGTGTGATACAATTGCATGGAACCAAGGTTGTCTTTTAAAAAATAGAAAGGAACTGCTAGCTTTGGGTAGCAGTTTTCACTTATGTTTGAAATTTTTAAATCCTATCAGTTGAATCAAGAAAAGGCTTATGATTATGGTTTTGTAGAAAATGGTGGAGTCTGGACCTATAGTTGCCAGATTTTGCAAGGTGACTTTGTCATGACTGTGTCCGTAGTTGATGGAAACTTGAGCTTTCAAGTCTTTGATCAGGAAACAGGTGATCTCTATCCTCAAGTCCATATGGAAAGCATGACAGGAAGTTTTGTTGCAAGTGTCCGTGAGGCTTGTCTGGAGATTCTCTACCAGATTCGGAAGGCTTGTTTTGAGGTACAGGATTTTATCTGTCCTCAGACTAAGCGTATCATGGCTCAGATTCAGGAAAAGTATGGTAATCAGTTGGAGTATCTGTGGGAGAAATCGCCTGATACAGCAGTGTTAAGACACGAAGGAAATCAAAAGTGGTATGCCGTCTTGATGAAAATCTCTTGGGATAAGCTGGAAAAGGGCAGAGAAGGACAGGTGGAAGCAGTCAACCTCAAACATGACCAAGTAGCTGACTTACTTTCAAAAAACGGCATTTATCCAGCTTTTCATATGAATAAACGTTACTGGATTAGTGTGGCGCTTGATGATACTTTATCAGATGAAGAAGTACTGGAATTGATAGAAAGAAGCTGGAATTTAACCACTAAAAAATGAAACATTTCAAGGATTTTCAATTAGCAAAATATTCTCTACTGAAGAAATTTTCAGAAAATATTGGATTTTTTCTTGACAAGTACTTTTGCCTATGCTAAAATACTAAACAAGATATCAAACGAAGGAGAAAGTCAAACATGAAAGCAGCTAAGTTTAATCAATTCGCTTTGTTGTTGAGGTACTCGGGCTAGTGCAAAAAGCATTAGTCCTGTTTGGCTTACCAAGCGGGAGTGAATCAACATCTCGCTTGGGTTTCTGAGCGAGATGTTTTTTTAAAACCACATTTGGAAAAGGGGAAATCTTATGAGAACAGTTGAATTTCTAGATACCAGCCTTCGGGATGGAGAACAGACACCGGGTGTTAACTTTTCAATCAAGGAAAAAATTGCCATTGCAAGACAGCTGGAGAAATGGGGCATTTCAGCCATCGAAGCTGGTTTTCCAGCGGCTAGTCCAGACTCATTTACGGCAGTTCAGGAGATTGCTAAGGCCTTGAAGAAAACAGCGGTGACTGGTTTAGCACGCTCTGTCAAGTCTGATATTGATGCTTGTTACGAGGCCCTCAAGGACGCCAAGTATCCACAAGTGCACGTCTTTATTGCAACCAGTCCGATTCACCGAAAGTATAAGCTCAATAAGAGCAAGGAAGAGATTTTGGAAGCAATCAGTGAGCATGTCTCTTATGCACGTTCCAAGTTTGAAGTGGTCGAATTCTCTCCTGAAGATGCGACCAGAACAGAGTTGGATTTCCTTCTACAAGTTGTTCAAACAGCGGTTGATGCAGGTGCGTCTTATATCAATATTCCTGATACGGTAGGATTTACCACACCAGAGGAATATGGAGCTATCTTCAAATACTTGATTGAGAATGTCAAGACGGATCGTCAGATCATCTATTCGCCTCACTGCCACGATGACCTTGGAATGGCAGTGGCTAATAGCCTTGCTGCTGTCAAGAATGGGGCAGGACGTGTCGAAGGAACTATCAACGGTATTGGTGAGCGAGCTGGAAATGCTGCTTTGGAAGAAATAGCAGTGGCTCTCAATATTCGCCAAGATTACTATCAAGCAGAAACTAGTATTGTTTTAAATGAAACCATCAATACGTCAGAAATGGTTTCTCGCTTCTCTGGTATTCCAGTTCCTAAAAACAAGGCTGTGGTTGGTGGCAATGCCTTTTCTCATGAGTCTGGTATTCACCAAGACGGAGTCCTTAAAAATCCTCTTACTTATGAAATTATCACCCCTGAATTGGTTGGAGTTAAGAGTAATAGTCTTCCGCTTGGTAAATTGTCTGGCCGCCATGCCTTTGTTGAGAAACTAAGAGAATTGGCCCTAGATTATACAGAAGAAGATATCAAACCGCTCTTTGCTAAGTTCAAGGCTCTGGCAGATAAGAAACAAGAAATCACAGATGCAGATATTCGAGCTCTGGTAGCTGGAACCATGGTTGAAAATCCAGAAGGCTTCCATTTTGATGATTTACAACTTCAAACTCATGCAGACAATGACATTGAAGCGCTCGTTAGCCTAGCTAATATGGATGGTGAGAAAGTCGAATTTAATGCGACAGGACAAGGCTCTGTTGAGGCTATCTTTAACGCTATTGATAAGTTCTTCAATCAATCTGTTCGCTTGGTATCCTATACTATCGATGCGGTAACAGATGGGATCGATGCCCAGGCTCGGGTCTTGGTCACTGTTGAAAACAGAGATACAGAGACCATCTTTAATGCAGCAGGTCTTGATTTCGATGTGTTGAAGGCTTCGGCTATTGCCTACATCAATGCCAATACCTTTGTTCAAAAAGAGAATGCTGGTGAGATGGGACGTAGCGTTTCCTATCGCGATATGCCTAGTGTGTAAAGGAGAATGCTATGACAAAAAAAATAGTAGCTCTAGCAGGGGACGGAATTGGCCCAGAAATCATGGAGGCTGGTTTAGAGGTTCTGGAAGCTCTAGCTGAAAAAACAGGTTTTGATTATGAGGTTGAAAGGCGACCTTTTGGCGGTGCAGGTATAGATGCTGCAGGGCATCCCTTACCTGATGAAACCCTCAAGGCAAGTAGAGAAGCAGATGCCATTCTCCTAGCAGCTATTGGTAGTCCCCGGTATGATAGTACAGCGGTTCGGCCTGAACAAGGCCTGCTGGCTCTTCGTAAGGAACTCAATCTCTATGCTAATATTCGCCCGGTTAAAATATTTGAGAGTCTTAAGCATTTGTCACCTCTCAAACCAGAACGAATTGCTGGTGTTGACTTTGTTGTGGTGCGTGAGTTGACAGGTGGTATTTACTTTGGAGATCATATTCTTGAAGAGCGAAAAGCGCGTGATATCAATGACTACAGCTATGAGGAAGTGGAGCGAATTATTCGTAAGGCATTTGAAATCGCAAGAAGTCGGAGAAAAATCCTTACCAGTATAGATAAGCAAAATGTGTTGGCAACATCAAAACTCTGGCGGAAAGTAGCTGAGAAGGTCTCACAGGATTTCCCAGATGTGACCTTGGAACACCAACTGGTGGACTCAGCTGCTATGCTCATGATTACCAATCCTGCTAAGTTTGATGTCATCGTGACAGAAAATCTTTTCGGAGATATTCTCTCTGATGAATCAAGCGTTCTATCTGGCACACTTGGGGTTATGCCATCAGCCAGTCATTCTGAAAATGGACCAAGTCTCTATGAACCTATTCACGGTTCAGCACCTGATATTGCTGGTCAAGGAATTGCCAATCCTATCTCCATGATTTTATCAGTGGCCATGATGCTGAGAGATAGTTTTGGACGTTTTGAGGATGCGGAGCGTATCGAGCATGCTGTTGAAGCAAGTTTGGCAGCTGGCATTTTAACGAGAGATATAGGAGGTCAGGCTTCGACCAAGGAAATGACGGAAGCGATTATTGCAAGGTTATGAAGTTAGACGAAAAAATTACTCTAGTCCTTTTGATTTGGAATGTCATGATTTTCATTATTTATGGCATTGACAAATCCAAGGCAAGGAGAAGAGCTTGGCGCATCCCAGAGAAAATCTTACTCATTTTAGCCGTTGCTTGTGGTGGTTTTGGAGCTTGGTTAGCAGGAATTACTTTTCACCACAAGACTAGAAAATGGTACTTTAAAACAGTTTGGTTTCTTGGGATGGTGACCACACTAGTAGCCTTATATTATATTTGGAGGTAATGGATGGCAG
The DNA here is from genome assembly GCF_946188615.1 of Streptococcus mitis. Classification (GTDB taxonomy): domain Bacteria; phylum Bacillota; class Bacilli; order Lactobacillales; family Streptococcaceae; genus Streptococcus; species Streptococcus mitis_BZ. The sequence continues at coordinate 266,252 of NZ_CAMHVK010000001.1, read as the reverse complement.
GAAAATCGATTTTTGATAAATTATGGGACCGCCATGTCATCACAGGAGAAGAGGGGCAACCCCAACTCATGTATGTGGATCAGCACTATATCCACGAGGTGACCAGTCCTCAGGCTTTTCAAGGATTACGAGATGCAGGTCGCAGATTGAGACGACCAGACTTGACATTTGGTACTTTTGACCACAATGTCCCAACGGTTAATATCTACGATATTCGAGATGTCATTTCCAAGGCTCAAATTGATAAGCTGGCTGAAAATATTGAGGAATTTGGGATTGAACATGCGGCCCACGGTTCTGAAAAACAAGGAATCGTTCATATGGTTGGTCCAGAAATAGGACGGACTCAACCAGGAAAATTCATTGTTTGTGGGGACAGCCATACGGCAACCCACGGAGCTTTCGGAGCAATCGCCTTTGGAATTGGGACCAGTGAAGTTGAGCATGTTTTTGCTACCCAAACCCTCTGGCAAGTCAAACCCAAGAAAATGTTGGTAGAATTCACTGGAGTTCCTCAAAAAGGAGTTTATTCCAAGGATTTCATTTTAGCCTTGATTGCCAAGTACGGTGTTGCTTGTGGTGTTGGTTACGTGGTGGAATATCGTGGACAAGCTATTGATGCACTGAGCATGGAAGAGCGAATGACCATCTGCAATATGTCCATCGAGTTTGGTTCTAAGATGGGAATCATGAATCCGGACCAAACCACCTATGATTATCTCAAGGGACGGGAATGTGTTCCAGAGGACTTTGAAGAGGCTGTAGCGGATTGGAAAACCCTTGTCAGTGATGATGATTCCATTTACGATAAGGTTATCCAGATGGATGTCTCTGACTTGGCTCCTATGGTAACCTGGGGAACCAATCCTGCTATGGGGGTTGACTTTGACAGTAGCTTCCCAGAAATTAAGGATATGAATGATGAGCGAGCCTACAATTACATGGACTTGGAGCCAGGTCAAAAGCCAGCAGATATTGAACTAGGCTATATCTTTATCGGTTCTTGTACCAATGCTCGTCTCAGCGACTTGCAACTGGCTGCGCGATTTGTCAAAGGGAAGAAAATAGCTCCTAACTTAACGGCTATCGTGGTTCCGGGCTCTCGTCCTGTCAAACGAGCTGCTGAGAAGTTGGGTTTGGACAAGGTCTTTCTGGATGCTGGATTTGAGTGGAGAGACCCAGGTTGTTCTATGTGCCTAGGAATGAATCCGGACAAGGTTCCTGATGGTGTCCACTGTGCCTCAACAAGCAACCGCAACTTTGAAGACAGACAGGGATTTGGTGCTAAGACCCACCTCTGCAGTCCAGCCATGGCAGCAGCAGCAGCTATTGCAGGGCGTTTCGTAGATGTTCGGCTAATGCCAGAAGCCCAGTAAGGAGAGGATATGGAGAAATTTACAGTTTATACGGGAACGACCGTTCCTCTCATGAATGATAACATCGACACCGACCAAATCCTACCCAAGCAGTTTCTCAAGTTGATTGATAAAAAAGGCTTTGGTAAGTACCTCATGTATGCTTGGCGTTATCTGGATGACAAGTATACTGAGGACCCAGACTTTGTCTTTAACCGACCTGAATATCGTAAAGCCAGTATTCTTATCTCAGGGGATAACTTTGGGGCAGGGTCTTCGAGGGAACATGCAGCTTGGGCCTTAGCAGACTATGGTTTTAAGGTCGTGATTGCAGGGTCTTTCGGTGATATTCATTACAATAATGAACTCAATAATGGCATGTTACCTATTGTTCAGGCTAGAGAGGTTAGAGAGAAACTAGCCCAGCTAAAACCAAGTGACCAGGTAACTGTGGACTTGGAACAACAAAAAATCATCTCACCAATTGGAGAATTCACTTTTGAAATCGATAGCGAGTGGAAACACAAGCTCTTAAATGGTTTGGATGATATCGGTATTACCTTGCAGTATGAAGACTTGATTGCTGCATATGAAAAACAACGACCAGCCTATTGGCAGGATTAGAAGAAAAATAGAAAAGGAAATAGAACTATGACAAAACACATTCAATGGAACGGAACACTTTCACAAGAAGGCTATGATATTTTAAAAGGTGAGGGCGGTTGTATTGTTTGCCCTACTAAAGTTGGTTACATCATCATGACTAGCGATAAGGCTGGTCTTGAACGTAAGTTTGAAGCCAAAGAACGTAACCGTAACAAACCAGGTGTTGTTCTCTGTGGTAGCATGGATGAGCTTCGCGCCTTAGCACAACTCAACCCAGAAATTGAAGCCTTCTACCAAAAACATTGGGACGAAGACATTCTTCTTGGTTGTATCCTACCTTGGAAACCAGAAGCCTTTGAAAAACTGAAAGCATACGGTGATGGTCGTGAAGAACTGATGACTGACGTGCGTGGTACTAGCTGTTTTGTTATCAAATTTGGGAAAGCTGGTGAACAATTGGCTGCCAAACTTTGGGAAGAAGGCAAGATGGTCTACGCCTCCTCTGCAAATCCATCTGGAAAAGGAAACCGTGGTAAGGTAGAAGGTATCGGAGAACGCATCGAAGGAGCTGTTGACCTTGTTATCGAGGCAGATGACTATGTGGCATCCATCCAACCAGACAAAACGATTGAAACTCGCTACGAGCAAGGTGTGATGGTCTCTATGGTTGATAAAGACGGCAAACTCATCCCAGAACAAGGAGGAGCTCGTTCAACATCACCAGCACCAGTTGTAATCCGTAAAGGGCTTGACATTGATAAAATCATGATGCACCTGTCAGACACCTTTAACTCATGGGACTACCGTCAGGGGGAGTATTATTAGAATGTAGAAGAAGTGGGGAGAAAACAATTTCCCCTCTTTTTTCTATTTACGCAAGAAAAATCCGAACATTATATTTTAATTTATAAAATTATTTGACAAAATATGTACTTTGATTTATAATTAATTAAGGAAACGTCGGAAAAGGCGTAGAGATGCGCAAGCATAGGTAGGTCATTACAAAAGAAACGAGACATCGATATGTTAAATGAATTTCCAATTTTTGATTACGAAGATATTCAATTGATCCCAAATAAATGTGTCATTAAAAGTCGTGCAGAAGCGGACACAAGTGTCACTCTAGGAAATCACACCTTTAAACTACCTGTTGTGCCAGCTAATATGCAGACGATTTTGGATGAAAATGTAGCAGAGCAACTGGCTAAAGGTGGTTACTTCTACATTATGCACCGTTTTGATGAGGCAGGACGTATTCCTTTTATTAAACGCATGCACGATCAAGGGCTCATTGCTTCTATCTCTGTCGGTGTTAAGGATTATGAGTATGATTTTGTTAGCCAGCTCAAGGCTGATGCTCCTGAGTACATCACGATTGATATTGCCCATGGTCATGCGGATAGCGTGATTTCTATGATTCAACACATCAAGAAAGAATTACCAGATACTTTTGTTATTGCAGGAAATGTGGGAACACCAGAAGCTGTGCGTGAACTTGAAAATGCTGGTGCGGATGCTACTAAGGTCGGAATCGGTCCTGGTAAGGTTTGTATTACCAAGGTCAAGACAGGTTTTGGTACAGGTGGTTGGCAGTTGGCTGCTCTACGCTGGTGTGCCAAAGCTGCACGTAAACCGATTATCGCTGATGGAGGAATTCGTACTCACGGTGATATTGCCAAGTCTATCCGATTCGGTGCCAGCATGGTTATGATTGGTTCCCTCTTTGCAGGACACGTCGAAAGTCCAGGGAAAACGATTGAAGTCGATGGTGAACAGTTCAAAGAGTACTACGGTTCAGCTTCACAATATCAAAAAGGTGCTTACAAAAATGTGGAAGGCAAACGTATCTTGCTTCCTGCAAAAGGCAATCTACAAGACACTTTAACTGAGATGGAACAAGACCTTCAAAGTGCCATTTCATACGCAGGTGGACGTCAGGTTGCTGACCTTAAACACGTTGATTATGTTATCGTGAAAAACTCCATCTGGAATGGAGATGCTTCCCACTAAGACGGGCTATCTCACTAGAAAAAAACTTGTTATTAGAGCAAATTTCTGTTATAATAAAACAAGTTTCCACCCTTAGTGTAATGGATATCACGTAAGATTCCGGTTCTTGAGATGGGGGTTCGATTCCCTCAGGGTGGATGTAAATAGCCTAAAAAAGCCTTTAATAGGTTTTTTTCTTTACACCGTCTCAAATTTGCACCTAAAACTGAAAATCTATTTTTAAAGAATATCCAAATCCCCTCCAGTCCCGTTTTAAAGTGACTCAGGATGCTTTTTTTGATATAATAAAAAGGACTGTTATCAGTTAGAAAGAGGTTGGTATGAAAGAATTACAAACTGTACTAAAGAACCATTTTGCAATCGAATTTGCAGATAAAAATTTACTGGAGACTGCCTTTACTCATACGAGTTATGCCAATGAGCACCGCCTCTTAAAAATTTCACACAATGAACGCTTGGAATTTTTAGGAGACGCTGTTCTACAGTTATTGATTTCAGAATATCTGTATAAAAAATATCCTAAAAAACCTGAGGGTGACTTGTCTAAACTCCGTGCTATGATTGTCCGTGAGGAGAGTTTGGCTGGTTTTGCGCGTGATTGCCAGTTTGATCAGTTTATCAAACTGGGTAAGGGGGAAGAGAAGTCTGGTGGGCGCAATCGTGATACCATTCTTGGTGATGCCTTTGAAGCCTTTCTTGGTGCCCTCCTTTTGGACAAGGATGTGGCCAAGGTTAAGGAATTTATCTATCAAGTCATGATTCCTAAGGTTGAAGCAGGCGAGTTTGAGATGATTACAGACTACAAAACCCATCTCCAAGAGTTACTTCAAGTCAATGGGGATGTGACTATCCGTTATCAGGTAATTTCTGAAACGGGTCCTGCCCATGATAAGGTTTTTGATGTAGAAGTTCTGGTTGAAGGTAAGAGCATCGGTCAAGGTCAAGGTCGTTCTAAGAAATTAGCAGAGCAGGAAGCTGCCAAAAATGCCGTTGAGAAAGGGCTGGATTCATGTATTTAAAGGAAATCGAAATTCAGGGATTCAAGTCTTTTGCTGATAAGACCAAGGTCGTTTTTGACCAAGGTGTGACGGCAGTTGTTGGACCCAATGGATCTGGAAAGTCGAATATTACAGAAAGTCTGCGTTGGGCTTTGGGGGAGTCAAGTGTCAAGAGTCTCCGTGGGGGCAAGATGCCGGATGTCATCTTTGCCGGAACTGAAAGTCGCAAACCGCTCAATTATGCTTCTGTAGTTGTGACTTTGGATAATAATGACGGATTTATCAAGGAGGCAGGTCAAGAAATTAGAGTGGAACGCCATATCTATCGTAGTGGAGATAGCGAATACAAAATTGACGGCAAGAAAGTCCGTCTGCGTGATATTCATGACCTCTTCTTGGATACAGGTTTGGGACGAGATTCCTTCTCCATCATTTCCCAAGGGAAGGTTGAGGAGATTTTTAATTCCAAGCCTGAAGAACGTCGTGCCATTTTCGAAGAGGCTGCTGGAGTTTTGAAATACAAGACTCGTCGAAAAGAAACTGAGAGTAAACTGCAACAAACCCAGGATAATCTAGATCGCTTAGAGGATATTATCTACGAGTTGGATAATCAAATCAAGCCTCTTGAGAAGCAAGCTGAGAATGCCCGCAAGTTTCTGGATTTGGAAGGTCAACGCAAGGCTATTTACTTGGATGTTTTAGTTGCTCAAATCAAGGAAGATAAGGTTGAACTAGACTCGACAGAAGAAGAGTTGGCTCAGGTTCAAGAACTCTTGACTAGCTATTACCAAAAGCGTGAAAAATTGGAAGAGGAAAATCAGAATCTCAAGAAGCAACGTCAAGATTTACAGGCTGAAATGGCCAAAGATCAAGGCAGTTTGATGGATTTGACCAGTCTGATTAGTGATTTAGAGAGAAAATTAGCCCTATCGAAATTAGAAACTGAGCAAGTAGCCCTGAATCAACAGGAAGCACAAGCCCGTTTGGCCTCTTTGGAGGATAAGAGAAACTCACTCAGCAAAGAAAAATCTGATAAGGAAAGCTCTTTAGCTCTCTTAGAGGAAAATCTAGTCCAAAATAATCAAAAACTCAATCGTTTAGAAGCTGAATTACTGGCTTTTTCAGATGATCCTGATCAGATGATTGAGCTCTTACGTGAACGCTTTGTGGCCCTTCTACAAGAAGAAGCGGATGTCTCAAACCAGTTGACCCGCATCGAGAATGAGTTGGAAAATAGTCGTCAGCTTTCTCAAAAACAAGCAGATCAATTAGAAAAGCTGAAAGAGCAATTGGCTACAGCTAAAGAAAAGGCAAGTCAGCAAGAGGCTGAGCTTGAAACTGCCAAGGAGCAGGTTCAGAAATTATTGGCCGACTATCAAGCTATTGCCAAGGAGCAAGAGGAGCAGAAATCTTCCTATCAAGCTCAACAAAGTCAACTCTTTGACCGTCTGGACAGTCTTAAAAACAAGCAGGCTAGAGTCCAAAGTTTGGAAAATATCCTGAGAAATCATAGTAATTTTTATGCAGGTGTTAAGAGTGTTCTCCAAGAAAAAGATCGGCTTGGTGGAATTATTGGTGCTGTTAGTGAGCACCTGACCTTTGATGTGCATTATCAAACTGCCCTAGAGATTGCGCTTGGAGCAAGCAGTCAGCACATCATTGTAGAAGATGAGAACGCGGCGACTAAGGCCATTGATTTCCTCAAACGGAACAGAGCAGGTCGTGCAACCTTCCTTCCTTTGACAACGATCAAGGCGCGTACGATTTCTAGCCAGAACCAAGATGCTATCGCTGCAAGTCCGGGATTTCTGGGCATGGCAGATGAGTTGGTGACATTCGATACTAGACTAGAAGCCATTTTCAAGAACTTGCTAGCTACGACGGCTATCTTTGATACTGTAGAACATGCGCGTGCAGCAGCTCGCCAAGTTCGTTATCAGGTTCGTATGGTGACTTTGGACGGCACAGAGTTGCGCACAGGTGGTTCTTACGCAGGTGGAGCCAATCGCCAGAATAACAGCATTTTTATCAAACCAGAACTGGAACAATTGCAAAAAGAAATTGCTGAAGAAGAAGCAAGCTTGCGTTCAGAAGAGACGAGTTTGAAGACCTTGCAAGATGAGATGGCTAGATTGACAGAAAGATTAGAAGCCATCAAATCTCAAGGAGAGCAGGCTCGTATTCAGGAGCAAGGCTTGTCCCTCGCTTATCAGCAGACTAGTCAGCAAGTTGAAGAGCTAGAAACTCTTTGGAAACTCCAAGAAGAAGAATTAAATCGTCTTTCTGATGGAGAGTGGCAAGCAGATAAGGAAAAATGCCAAGAGTGTCTTGCTACTATTGCCAGTGATAAGCAAAATCTGGAAGCTGAGATTGAAGAGATTAAGTCTAACAAAAATGCCATCCAAGAACGCTATCAAAATTTGCAGGAAGAGGTAGCGCAAGCTCGCCTGCTTAAGACAGAACTGCAAGGGCAAAAACGATATGAAGTGGCTGACATTGACCGTCTAGGTAAGGAATTAGATAATCTGGAACTTGAGCAAGAGGAAATCCAGCGCCTTCTCCAAGAAAAGGTTGATAATCTGGAGAAGGTTGATACAGAATTGCTCAGTCAACAGGCTGAAGAAGCCAAAACTCAGAAAACAAACCTCCAGCAAGGTTTGATTCGGAAGCAGTTTGAGTTTGATGATATTGAAGGGCAACTAGATGATATTGCTAGTCATTTGGATCAGGCTCGCCAGCAGAATGAGGAGTGGATTCGCAAGCAAACACGTGCTGAAGCTAAGAAAGAAAAGGTTAGCGAGCGCTTGCGCCATTTACAAAGCCAATTAACAGACCAGTACCAGATTAGCTATACTGAAGCTTTAGAAAAGTCTCATGAGTTGGAGAATCTCAATCTGGCAGAGCAAGAGGTTAAAGATTTAGAGAAGGCTATTCGCTCACTGGGTCCTGTCAATTTGGATGCTATTGACCAGTACGAAGAAGTACACAATCGTCTGGACTTTCTAAATAGTCAGCGAGATGATATTTTGTCAGCGAAAAACTTGCTCCTTGAGACCATTACAGAGATGAATGATGAGGTCAAGGAACGCTTTAAATCAACTTTTGAAGCTATTCGTGAGTCTTTTAAAGTGACCTTCAAGCAGATGTTTGGTGGAGGTCAAGCAGACCTGATTTTGACTGAGGGAGACTTGTTGACAGCTGGGGTTGAGATTTCTGTCCAACCTCCAGGCAAGAAAATCCAGTCTCTTAATCTGATGAGTGGTGGGGAAAAAGCCCTATCAGCTCTTGCCTTGCTCTTCTCCATTATTCGTGTCAAGACCATTCCTTTTGTTATCTTGGATGAGGTGGAAGCTGCGCTGGATGAAGCCAATGTTAAACGTTTTGGGGATTACCTCAATCGATTTGATAAGGATAGCCAGTTTATCGTCGTGACCCACCGTAAGGGAACCATGGCGGCGGCTGATTCCATCTATGGAGTGACCATGCAAGAATCAGGTGTCTCAAAAATTGTTTCGGTGAAGTTAAAAGATTTAGAAAGTATTGAAGGATGACAATTAAACTAGTAGCAACGGATATGGATGGAACCTTCCTAGATGGGAATGGACGCTTTGATATGGACCGCCTCAAGTCTCTCTTAGCTTCCTACAAGGAAAAAGGGATTTACTTTGCGGTGGCTTCGGGCCGCGGATTTTTGTCTCTAGAAAAATTATTTGCTGATGTTCGTGATGACATTATTTTCATCGCGGAAAATGGCAGTTTAGTAGAGTATCAAGGTCAGGACTTGTATGAAGCGACTATGTCTCGTGACTTTTATCTATCAACTTTTGAAAGGCTGAAAACGTCACCTTATGTAGATATCAATAAACTGCTCTTGACGGGAAAAAAGGGAGCTTATGTTCTAGATACGGTTGATGAGACCTATTTAAAAGTGAGTCAGCACTATAATGAAAATATCCAAAAAGTAGCGAGTCTAGAAGATATTACAGATGACATTTTCAAATTTACAACCAACTTCACAGAAGAAACGCTAGAAGCTGGTGAGGCTTGGGTAAACGAAAACGTCCCTGGTGTTAAGGCCATGACAACTGGCTTTGAATCCATTGATATTGTTCTGGACTATGTCGATAAGGGAGTGGCTATTGTTGAATTGGCTAAAAAACTTGGTATCACGATGGATCAGGTTATGGCTTTTGGAGACAATCTTAATGACTTGCATATGATGCAGATTGTGGGACATCCTGTAGCTCCTGAAAATGCACGACCTGAAATTTTAGAATTAGCAGAGACAGTGATTGGTCACCATAAGGACCAGTCGGTTATAGCTTATATGGAGGGATTATAATGGCAGATATAAAATTAATCGCATTGGACTTGGACGGGACCTTGCTGACTACTGATAAAAGGCTGACGGATCGTACCAAGGCAACCTTGAAAGCTGCGCGTGATCGTGGTATTAAGGTTGTATTGACAACTGGTCGTCCCTTAAAAGCTATGGATTTCTTTCTCCATGAGCTAGGGACTGACGGTCAAGAAGATGAGTATACGATTACTTTTAATGGTGGTTTGGTTCAGAAAAATACGGGTGAAATCCTTGATAAGACAGTCTTTTCATATGATGATGTGGCACGCTTGTATGAGGAAACAGAGAAATTATCACTGCCTCTTGATGCCATCTCAGAAGGAACTGTTTATCAAATCCAATCGGACCAAGAAAGTCTTTATGCCAAATTCAATCCAGCTTTGACCTTTGTTCCAGTGGACTTTGAAGATCTATCTAGTCAAATGACTTACAATAAATGCGTGACTGCCTTTGCTCAAGAACCCTTGGATGCAGCCATTCAGAAGATTTCTCCAGAATTGTTTGACCAATATGAAATCTTTAAATCACGTGAAATGTTGCTAGAGTGGTCACCAAAGAATGTTCATAAAGCAACAGGCTTGGCAAAACTAATCAGTCATCTTGAAATTGACCAAAGCCAAGTTATGGCCTGTGGTGACGAGGCTAATGACCTCTCTATGATTGAATGGGCAGGGCTCGGTGTTGCCATGCAAAATGCTGTTCCTGAAGTCAAGGCAGTCGCAAATGTGGTAACTCCTATGACCAACGATGAGGAAGCTGTCGCCTGGGCAATCGAAGAATACGTGTTAAAGGAGAACTAAGATATGGGATTATTTGACCGTCTATTCGGAAAAAAAGAAGAACCTAAAATCGAAGAAGTTGTAAAAGAAGCTCTGGAAAATCTTGATTTGTCTGAAGATGTTGAGCCTGCCCTTACAGAAGCTGAGGAACTTCCTCAAGAAGAAGCAGAAGTTGCTGAAGAAGCTGTGCTTGAAGAAGAGGAAATCCCAGACACAGTTGAAGAAAATTATAATTCAGAGCCAGTTGTAGAAGTTCAACAAGAAGAAGTCTCAGATGAAGAGAAGCTTGAGCACGAAGAAACTGTAGAAGAAAATAATTCTGAAGTGCTTGAACCAGAAACGCCTCAAGTAGAAGAAACTGTTCAGGAAAAATATGACCGCAGTCTTAAGAAAACTCGTACAGGCTTCGGTGCCCGTTTGAACTCCTTCTTTGCCAATTTCCGCTCTGTTGACGAAGAATTCTTCGAGGAATTGGAAGAACTGCTGATTATGAGTGACGTTGGTGTCCAAGTCGCTTCTAACTTAACGGAGGAACTACGCTACGAAGCCAAGCTTGAAAACGCCAAGAAACCTGAGGCACTTCGCCGTGTCATCATTGAGAAATTGGTTGAGCTTTATGAAAAGGATGGCAACTATGATGAAAGTATTCACTTCCAAGATGGCTTGACAGTCATGCTCTTTGTCGGTGTTAATGGTGTCGGGAAAACAACTTCTATCGGGAAACTAGCCCACCGCTACAAACAAGCTGGTAAGAAGGTCATGCTGGTTGCGGCAGATACCTTCCGTGCAGGTGCAGTTGCACAGCTAGCAGAATGGGGACGCCGTGTGGATGTTCCAGTTGTGACTGGACCTGAAAAAGCTGACCCAGCCAGTGTCGTATTTGATGGCATGGAACGTGCTGTAGCTGAAGGTATCGATATTCTTATGATTGATACCGCTGGTCGTCTGCAAAATAAGGACAACCTCATGGCTGAGCTAGAAAAGATTGGTCGTATTATCAAACGTGTTGTGCCCGAAGCTCCGCATGAAACTTTCTTAGCACTTGATGCATCAACAGGTCAAAATGCCCTGGTACAGGCCAAAGAATTTTCAAAAATCACGCCATTAACTGGAATTGTCTTGACTAAGATTGATGGAACTGCTCGAGGTGGTGTTGTTCTAGCTATCCGTGAAGAACTCAATATTCCTGTAAAACTGATTGGATTTGGTGAAAAAATCGATGATATTGGAGAGTTTAACTCAGAAAACTTTATGAAGGGTCTCTTGGAAGGCTTAATCTAATCAGAAGTAAAAATCCTGCAAGACAATCTTGCAGGAAATTTTTTATTCTAGTCTACCATCTTGACGATAGGCGATATCTGGTTGCCAAGTCCATTTGGCATCGAATTTTTCAAGTAAGTCAAAGCTGGCTTGAGGTCCCATGCTTCCAGCTTTATAATCATGAAGTGGGGCACCATTTTCAGCCCAGAGCTCTTCGATACGGTCAATCAACTTCCATGACGCACCAACTTCATCCCAGTGGCTAAAGTTAGTTGAGTTGTTGTTTAGGACATCATAAATCAATTTCTCGTATGGTTCTGGAGAAGCACCAGTTGCGGTCGCATCTGTACGGTAATCAAGTGAGTTAGGAGCCAAGTTAAATTCTTCTCCTACTTGTTTCCCATTTAGGCTAAGAGAGAAGCCTTCTGTTGGTTGGATATAGATGGTCAAAATGTTTGGAGCAAGTGGTTCTCCAAAGATAGAATCCATTTGTTTAAAGACGATGTTGACATGAGTTCCTTTTTCAGTCAGACGTTTACCAGTACGGAAGAAGAAAGGAACGCCACGGAATCGATCGCTGTTTACAAAGAAGGCACCAGATGCAAAGGTTTCAGTTGTTGATTCTGGATTTACATTTGGCTCGCTACGATAAGAGATATATTTCATGCCATCAATCTTACCAGAGCGGTATTGACCACGGATAAAGTGTTCTTTAAGTTCCTCATCAGTTGGATGATATAGGTTTTTAAAGACCTTAATCTTTTCAGCACGAATCTCGTCTTTTGTGAAGCTTGCTGGCTTGTCCATGGCAAGGAGGGAAAGCAGTTGGAGTGTATGGTTTTGTACCATGTCACGGAGGGCCCCAGATTGGTCATAGTAGCCACCACGCTCTTCTACACCCAAGCGCTCCGCAAAGGTAATTTGAACATTGTCGATAAAGTCCTTGTTCCAAACGTTTTCAAAAATCAGGTTTGCAAAGCGAACTGCAAAGATACTTTGAATCATTTCCTTACCAAGATAATGGTCAATACGGAAAATTTGTTCTTCGTCAAATGTTGCTAGGAGTTCGTTATTCAACTTGCTTGCTGTTGCATAATCTGTACCAAATGGTTTTTCAACGATTAAGCGTTCAAAACCTTTACCGTCAACAATGTTTTCAGACTTGAGGTGCTTTGCAATGGTTCCAAAGAATTGAGGCGCCATAGACAAGAAGAAGAGCTTGTTGTGTTCAGCTTGGTACTTGTCATTTAGTTCAGACTGCAATTGACGCAAAGCAATATAGTGCTCCGTATCATTGACATCGTGGCTTTGATAGTAGAAGTGGCTAGCGAACTCTTGAGCCTGTTCGGTACTATCTGCCAAATCAAGGATCGATTCGACTACAACAGATTCAAAATATTCCTTGCTCCAAGGACGACGAGCAGTTCCAATGACTGCAAAGTGCTCGGAAAGATTGCCGGATTTATATAGTCTAAAAAGGGAAGGGTAGAGCTTGCGTTTAGCCAGGTCTCCACTCGCACCGAAAATTGTAACAATAACCTTAGATGACATCTAGCTACCTAATTTCTATTTTTATTCCTAGTCTTGCTAGGTATGAGGAAATCTCATTTCATAAATTTAATTCTAACATAATTTTCCGAAAAATCAAAAAATCCAATACGAGATAGAAAAAAACTGCAAGGAAATCCTTACAGTTTGAGTTTAGACGTTTAAGACCTTGTCCAAGAACTCTTTAAGACGTGGGTGTTGCGGATTATCAAAGATTTGATCAGGTGTTCCATCTTCAAGAAATTCACCATCTGCAGTAAAGATAACGCGGTTAGCAACCTGACGAGCAAATCCCATCTCATGGGTTACGATAATCATGGTCATGCCTTGTTCAGCCAATTCCTTCATAACGTTTAGTACGTCTCCGACCATTTCAGGGTCAAGGGCAGAAGTTGGTTCATCAAAGAGCATGATGTCTGGATTCATTGCTAGTCCACGAGCGATGGCCACACGTTGTTTTTGACCACCTGATAGGCTATCTGGGTTGGAATTAGCTTTATCTGCTAGCCCAACCTTTTCAAGCAGTTCCATTCCCAATTTCTCAGCTTCTTCCTTAGTCATCAACTTGTGCTCAATTGGAGCAAAGGTGATATTGTCCAATACAGACATATGAGGGAAGAGATTGAAGTGTTGGAACACCATTCCGATATTTTCACGGACGTGGTCAACATTGGTTGTTTTTTCAGTTAAGTCATAACCGTTCACAGTGATGTGACCACTAGTGACTTCTTCTAGAAGATTAAGGCTACGGAGGAAGGTTGACTTACCAGAACCTGAAGGACCGATGATACAAACAACATCCCCTTCATAGAACTTAGTCGTAATTCCTTTTAAAACTTCATTTTTTCCGTAGTTTTTGTGTAAATCATTTACATCAATTTTTAATTTTGCCATTAACGAATCCTCTTTTCTAAGCGTTTCGCTAGTCTAGTCAAAAGCGTGATAATTACAAGATAGAAGATAGCAAGGATTGCATACATCTTGAAACTTTGGTAGTTACGGGCAATGATAATCTTACCAGTTTGGAAGAGTTCAACCAAACCGATAGCAGATACGATAGTTGTATCTTTAAGAGCGATAACGAATTGGTTAACAAAGTTTGGCAACATCAATTTAGTTGCTTGTGGCAAGATAATCTTACGCATGGTTTTTCCATAAGAAATCCCCAAGCTTCGGCTGGCTTCCATTTGTCCAACTGGAACGGCCTGAATACCACCACGAACAATCTCAGCGATATAAGCAGCTGCATTGAGCGATAGGGCAATGGTACCAGCAACAAAGTCGTTAATTGGACTTTGTTGGCCTGTGATGGACTCGATAAAGTTTGGAATTCCCCAGAAGATGAAGGCTGCAAGAATCATCAATGGAATACCACGAATAACGTCAACGAAAATCTCAGAGATGACGCGAAGAGATTTGTATGGGCTAACGCTAAACATACCAAAGATAATCCCGATGACAATGGCAATAGCAAATGAGATAAGAGCTAGAGCAAGAGTGATACCAAGACCACTAAGGAGTTGTTTGTAGTTGTTTTGGAGCAAGCCCCAGATAGTTGTTTCGTCAACAGTGCTTGTTGAAGCAGATGATGATTCACTAGCTAGATATTTATCAAGAATCTTTTGGAATTCTCCGTTTGCTTTAAGGTTTGCAAGTCCGTTGTTGAACATTTCAATCAATTCTGGATTTGCTCCTTTTTTAACGGCAAAGGCTGTTTCACCGATTGGAGTTCCAGCGATTGGTGTTTTCAATTTTTGTCCTTGGCTGATAGAATATTTGAGAACAGGTTCATCATCCATAACGGCATCAATGGCACCAGTGTTTAAACTGTCATACATTGAAGAACCATCAGCAAAAGTTTTGATTTTGTAACCGTATTTGCTTTGATTTTCTGTTAGGAAGGTTTGAGAAGCAGTTCCGTTTTTAACACCAACTGTCTTTCCTTTTAAATCTTCATAAGAAGCAATATTGCTTGATTCTTTGACACCAAGGATAGTATTGGCAGTGTAGTAGGATTCTGAAAAGTCAAAAGTTGCCTTACGAGCATCTGTGACAGACATACCAGCAATGATACCATCAGCTTGACCAGCTTGGACAGCACTGATAGCGGCATCGAAACCAGGATTGGTAATTTCAATTTCAAAACCTTGGTCTTTAGCGATTGCCTTAATCAAGTCCATATCAATACCAGTAAATTGGTTGCTTGAGTTTTGGAACACAAACGGTGCAAAAGAAGAATCACTGGCAATGATGTATTTAGCTTTAACAGGAGTTGCTTTTAGACCAGCTGCAGTAGTTGTGGTTGGTACTGCTGAAGAAGATGATGCAGTCCATTTTTTGATGATTTTATCAAGACTACCATCTTTTTTCATTTCAGCCAAGGCTTGGTTAAATTCAGTGACTAGGTGCTCGTATTTGCTTCCTTTTTTAACACCGAAAGCAAAGCTACCTACAGCTTCACCATCCATTTCAATATGGAGGTCTTGCCCTTGGTTAATGGCATACTCGATAACAGGTTTGTCATCCATCATGGCATCGATGGCACCAGCACTCAAGCTGTTGTTCATCAAATCACTAGTGTCAAATGTTTTAATAGTAAAGCCGTATTTATCTTTGATTGTTTCAAGAAAACGTTGAGCAGCAGTTCCGTTTTTAACACCAACGGTTTTGCCAGTTAATTGGTCATATTTACTAATCTTGTGTGATTTTGTAGTAGCAATGACAACTTTTGTATCATAGTAAGTATCAGACATGGTGAAAACTTTTTCACGTTCTTTCGTCTTTGTCATCCCTGCCATGATAGCGTCAGCTTGACCAGCTTGAACCGCATTGACCGCTGCATCAAATCCAGGATAGGACATCTGAATATTCCATCCTTTAATCTCTGCGACTTTGTTGATAATGTCTACATCAATTCCTTTATAAGTTTGATCTGAATCTTTAAACTCAAAAGGTGCATAGGCGGTATCAGACACAATCTTAATCGTCTCTGCTTTCGCAATACCTAATGAGAAAATTGGGAATAAAATTAGCAAAAATGCTAGAAATTTTTTCTTCATTTTTAGTCTCCTTTTCCGAATATTTTCCCATTATATCAGAAAAAGTAAAAAAAGGCAAATTTTTATATTTCTGTGTCAGAAAATGTAACATTGTTTTTTCTTTTCTTTCTTGAATTGCTATTAAAAAGTGCTATAATAATAGTATATATAGAAGAAAAGAGGACAGGGATATGAAGAACAAAAGAATATTTAAAGACTTCCAAGCTTCAAAAATGAGTTTAAACATTTACACAAGCCCCTTGTTAGCCTTTGCTTTTGTCTTCATAGGAGAGTTTGTGGCTTATACTCTGTATGGTATTAGTTTGTTTGCTCTCATCGGACTTGCTAGAAATTTTGGAGAGGCTGGTCAAAATCTTGCAAGCTACTTGCAGACTTTGCATGCGAGCTTGACGGATAAATCAAGTGACTTTCATTTAATTTTAGAATTGCTGTCTTTTGGTTTTATTCTCAATACTGTGTTCAGATGGACTAAAAAAGTTGAGAAAAGACCTATTCGAACCTTGGGATTTTATAGAGAGAATTTTCTCAGCAATCTTCTGAAGGGATTTGGCCTAGGTTTGGCACTTTTTCTTCTGACCTTGTTAGGTTTGGTTGCCTTGGGGCAATATCGTTTGGAGTCTATTCACTTAAATCCTTATTCTCTTACCTTTGTTGTCTTGACTATCCCATTTTGGATTTTACAGGGGACAGCAGAAGAAGTGGTGTCCCGTGCTTGGCTCCTTCCTCAATTGGTCTCAAGAACCAATCTAAAACTTGCTGTTATTGTATCTAGCCTGTTCTTTACCCTGCTTCATATGGGGAATTCGGGTCTCACACCTCTATCTCTAGTGAATCTCTTTTTATTTGGAGTTGCCATGTCTCTTTACCTCCTCAAAACAGATACAGTTTGGGGTGTTGCAGGTATTCATGGCGCCTGGAATTTTGCTCAGGGAAATCTCTTTGGGATTTTAGTTAGTGGTCAGCAGTCAGGAACGTCTTTGATGACCTTTTTACCACAAGGTAATCAAGATTGGCTATCAGGTGGTTCTTTTGGCATAGAAGGTTCTATCATGACAAGTCTAGTCTTGCTACTTTTGATTGTCTATCTTGGCTATCAATTAAAGAAAGAAAATGAAAGGATGTGACTTCGGTCCGTCCTTTTCTTCGTGAAAATGCTATAAGTATGCTAAAATAGGAATAGCACATGGAAAGAGGATTCTTATGATCAATCGCATTACAGATAATCAATTTAAACTAGTATCAAAATATCAACCATCAGGAGATCAACCCCAAGCTATCGAGCAGTTGGTTGATAATATCGAGGGTGGAGAAAAAGCTCAGATTCTGATGGGGGCGACCGGAACAGGGAAGACCTATACCATGAGTCAGGTTATTTCCAAAGTCAATAAACCAACTCTGGTCATTGCCCATAACAAAACCCTAGCTGGGCAGCTTTATGGGGAGTTTAAGGAATTTTTCCCTGAAAATGCTGTTGAGTACTTTGTATCTTACTATGATTATTACCAACCTGAGGCCTATGTCCCTTCGAGCGATACCTATATTGAAAAGGATAGCTCGGTCAATGATGAGATTGACAAGCTTCGCCACTCAGCGACTTCAGCCCTTTTGGAGCGTAATGATGTTATCGTCGTAGCTTCCGTTTCTTGTATCTATGGTTTGGGTTCGCCCAAGGAATACGCTGATAGCGTCGTTAGTCTCCGTCCAGGTCTTGAAATTTCTCGTGATAAGCTCTTGAATGACTTGGTTGATATCCAGTTTGAACGTAATGATATTGATTTCCAACGCGGAAGATTTCGTGTTCGTGGGGATGTGGTAGAGATTTTCCCAGCTTCCCGTGATGAACACGCTTTTCGAGTAGAATTTTTTGGAGATGAAATTGACCGTATCCGTGAAGTTGAAGCGCTGACGGGTCAGGTCTTGGGAGAAGTGGATCATTTGGCGATTTTTCCAGCGACTCACTTTGTGACCAATGACGACCACATGGAAGTTGCCATTGCCAAGATTCAAGCAGAATTAGAAGAGCAACTAGCTGTCTTTGAAAAGGAAGGCAAACTGCTTGAAGCGCAGCGCTTGAAACAACGGACAGAGTATGATATCGAAATGCTGCGGGAGATGGGCTATACCAATGGGGTTGAAAATTATTCTCGCCACATGGATGGGCGTAGCGAAGGTGAGCCTCCTTATACGCTTCTCGACTTCTTCCCAGATGATTTTTTGATTATGATTGACGAGAGTCACATGACTATGGGACAAATCAAGGGCATGTACAATGGAGACCGTTCGCGTAAGGAAATGCTGGTTAATTATGGTTTACGTTTGCCGTCTGCTTTGGACAATCGACCTCTCCGTCGTGAGGAGTTTGAAAGCCATGTTCATCAGATTGTTTACGTTTCAGCGACACCGGGTGACTATGAAAATGAACAGACCGAGACAGTGATTGAGCAAATTATTCGTCCAACAGGGCTTTTGGATCCTGAGGTGGAAGTCCGTCCGACTATGGGACAGATTGATGACCTCTTAGGTGAAATCAATGCCCGTGTTGAGAAGAACGAGCGAACCTTTATCACCACCTTGACCAAGAAAATGGCAGAGGACTTAACCGACTACTTCAAGGAAATGGGCATCAAGGTCAAGTACATGCACTCGGATATCAAGACCTTGGAACGGACGGAGATTATCCGTGACCTGCGCTTGGGTGTCTTTGATGTCTTGGTCGGAATCAACCTCCTTCGTGAAGGGATTGACGTTCCTGAAGTGAGCCTCGTAGCCATTCTAGATGCTGACAAGGAAGGCTTCCTCCGTAACGAACGTGGCTTAATCCAAACTATTGGACGTGCTGCCCGTAACAGCGAAGGACATGTCATCATGTATGCGGACACGATGACTCAGTCTATGCAACGTGCCATTGATGAAACTGCCCGCCGTCGGAAAATCCAGATGGCTTATAATGAAGAGCATGGTATCGTACCTCAAACCATCAAGAAAGAAATCCGTGATCTTATTGCCGTGACCAAGGCAGTTGCTAAGGAAGAGGACAAGGAAGTCGATATCAATAGCCTAAACAAACAAGAACGCAAAGAACTCGTCAAGAAACTAGAAAAACAAATGCAAGAAGCTGTCGAAGTGCTTGACTTTGAACTGGCTGCACAGATTCGCGATATGATGCTGGAAGTCAAGGCGTTGGATTAGGGGAATTTTATGAATATTTTAGTTATTAATGGACATCCTGATAAAGAAAGTTACTGCCAAGCAATTTTTCAAACGATTGTAGAAAATATAGACTCAAAGAGACATGAACTTGAAATGATTAATCTTAATGAGGAAGAGTTTGATCCTGTTTTACGTTATGGTTATCGACAAAGGATGGAGGACGATCCGTTTATTCTACGATCTCAGGAATTAATTCAGTGGGCAGATCATTTCATTTTTGTTTATCCAATTTGGTGGAGTAGTATGCCTAGTCTATTGAAGGGGTGGATTGATCGTGTTTTTACGCCAGGCATTGCATACTCAGCAAATAATCGAGGAAGCTTTATTTTGAACTACTTGAGAGGTAATCAGTTTAAAAAGTTACTAAAAGGAAAAACAGCTAGTATTTATGCAACCTCCATGGCACCAACTTGGTGGTACAAAGTATTTTCAGGTCCGATTAATATTCCAGACAGTTATGGAATATCAGTATTAAAGAATGCTGTCCTGAATCATTGCGGTATCAAAACAAAGAGGGTTTCAATCTTAGGAGAGTTAGGACGTGAAGTGAATACAAGTTCAACAAGAGAAAAATTTCTACAAAAAGTAGCAAAGGAAGTCAGACTGTTGGATTAAGGAGAAGAAAATAAATGACGGTTGTTATCAAATCAATGGAAACTCCTGAAGAGATAGAAAGTAAATCTCTCGTTCACTGGAAAGCGTGGAGAGAGGCTTATGACGACCTTTTGCCTGCAGAATTTCAGGAGACAATGACATTGGAAAGGTGTCGATTCTTTAGTCAAAAGTATCCAGAAAATACATTGATTGCGATAGATGGCATGAAGGTAGTTGGTTTTATCAGTTATGGAAAAGGTATCGCACAAAAGTTAGTTAGAGCAGCTTTGACTGCTCTTAATCATTTTTCTGAAATTTTCTTATGGGTATTGAAAGATAATAAGCGAGCCATAGCTTTCTATCAAAAAATGGTTTTTACTTTTGATGGACAAGAAAAGATGCTTGAACTTGGAAAGCCCATAAAGGAAAAACGTATGGTATTCTATTCTAAATAATTTTACAAAGTAGAAGCTAATGGCACTGGTGCAAGTCTGAAAATTTAATAAATTAGAAAGTGAGTAAATTTATGTCCCGTTCCCAATTAACGATTTTAACAAATATTTGTCTGATTGAAGATCTCGAAACCCAGCGCGTGGTTATGCAGTATCGCTCTCCTGAAACCAATCGCTGGTCTGGTTATGCCTTTCCAGGAGGTCATGTAGAAAATGGTGAGGCTTTTGCGGAGTCTGTCATTCGTGAAATCTACGAAGAAACAGGGTTGACTATCCAAAATCCTCAACTTGTCGGCATTAAAAATTGGCCTCTGGATACAGGCGGGCGCTATATCGTCTTTTGTTATAAGGCGACTGAGTTCTCTGGTACCCTTCGCTCTTCAGATGAAGGAGAAGTTTCTTGGATTCAAAAAGACCAGATTCCAAACTTGGATCTGGCCTATGATATGCTACCTTTGATGGAGATGATGGAAGCTCCGGACAAATCTGAATTTTTCTACCGTCATCGTATAGAAGATGGCTGGGAGAAGAAAATCTTCTAGTCTTTTACTAAATAACCTAGCTGATCCAAGGCCTCCTCGATATAGCGGAGGTCTTGCTGTGTTTCAGCTTCGACTAGGTGGTAATGGATGCCATCTGTCAATTCAGACAGAGGTCTAAAATCTGAATGCTCGACTTGTTCTAGAAAATGTTGCACGTCTCGGCGACAAGACAGTTTCAGCAAGGTTTCGATTTCTCCATAAACGGGATGGTCAATCAAGGTATTTTGAACACGTCCACCATTATCAACGATAGCAAGGAGTTCTTGACCGATTTCTTCAACTTCATGTTTCACCTTGAAAAGTTTGTGAACATAAGGGTTGGTTTCAATTTGCTTATAGACGTAGCCACGATTGGTGGATAGGATAGGAGCGCCATCGGCTCTTAAAATTGCAATGTCCTGTACAATGACCTGGCGTGTAACATGAAAATGTTCAGCTAAACTTTGGCCATTGAGGGCTTTAGGAGTTTCTTTCAAGAGTTGGAGCAGGGCTTGTTTGCGATCTTTTGTCATAGCTTTTCCTTTTAACGGCGTTTTCGAAGCACTTTATAGACAGCTAGTGCTAATGTATAGTCTACCATACTATGGATAATTGTGCCAAATCCAACTAGTATAAATAGAACATAAAACATATTTTCTACATTGGTACCCGAAGTTGCATAAAAAACGACACAAGCTAATACTTCAGCAAGAGCATGGACAAGCGCTAACACAAAGTTGAAAACCCAGGAAGATTTTGGTTTATCTAGGGTATCGGGGAATTTTTGTAGGTAAAGAGCCCCCAAAGTCCCAAAAAAGATATGGGAAAAAGCTCGAAAAACGATCACCATGGGATAGCCAGCCATCAAAAATCCAAAACTAGAGGCTAAGATGACAAAAACAGCCATCAAGGGCGATAAGAACATGGCGATAAAAATAGCGATGTGGCTTCCTAAAGTATAGGAAGCAGGTGGAATGACAATCTTAAAAGGCATAACAATTGGAATCAAAATTGCAATAGCCGTTAAGAGGGCAGTCATTGTCATAAATTGTGTCTTTTTCCGTGTGTTCATAAGAATCTCCTTTTAACTGTATATACACTAGTATAGTACACCAAACAAGACAATAAAGCAAGGATTTACTTAGGTTTATAGGTCATTTTTCAGTTAAAGACTTGTAGATATTTTACTAAAAATCAAAACTATACAGAGCGAAATCTCCACCTTCAAGTATGAAAGTGGAGATTGTTTTTATTTTTTCAAAGTCTGTAGTCTTGGAACAATGGCTAGGGTTAGAACTGCGGAAATAACTAATTCAGCAATCGAATTTGTTGAGATAACAGTTGCTAGGAGTTTTTGGATATTACCATCAAAGACATTTCCAAAAAGGTAGAAAATTCCACCAAGTACAAAGACTGTATTGGTAAGTGAACCAAGGGCACCAGCTAAAATAAGACCAGTTTTATTTTTCATCAGTTTATAAACTAGATACGGAGTCAAACCAATCAAAATACGTGGGACGATGGCAATGATAGCTGAGTAAATGTTACCGTTTGGGACGAATGGTGAGAAGAGGTAGCTTGTCGGTAGAATCGTAATCGTATTAACTGTCAAGCTAAGTAGCCCCATCAAAAATCCAAGTGTAACCCCAACGCGTGGACCGTAAATAATACTGGCAATAATGACAGGAATATGAACGATAGTCGGTTTGATTGGGAATGGAAAAAGGTTAAAGATAAGTGAGCTTAGAAAGTGTATCACGAGCATGGTTGCAAAAAAGATAGCAATAGGTGCAATATTAGAGCGTTTTTTCATCGAGAGTTTCCTTTATTCTTTCTAAAATAATTGTGAGGTCGGCTAAAGCTCCTCTTCCGTGGTCTCCGCAAGCTAGTAGGGATTCCTTAGGAGTAATCAGCTGATAGCCGTAGGTTTCTAATGTTTTCAGATTAGCCTGAGTTGCTGGATGGTCATACATTTTTGTATTCATAGCTGGTGCGATGAGTTTGGGAATATGACTTGGCAAGGCTAGAGCTGTACTGGTCACCATGTTGTCCGCAAAGCCGTGAGCTAGTTTTGCAATAGTGTTAGCTGTTGCAGGGGCCACGATGAATACATCCGCCTTTTTTCCAAGTTCGATATGATTAACCTGTTCAGGATAGGGTTCCTTCATGACATCCAGGTGGACAGGATTCTGTGATAATACCTGTAGAGTTAAAGGTTGGATAAACTCTGTAGCAGCCTGGGTCATTAAGACAGTGACTTGATGGCCTTGTTTTTTTAGAGAACTGACTAAATCTGCCGACTTATAAGAGGCAATTGACCCCGTTACAGCCAAGAGAATATGTGCCATAGCTTTCCTTTCTATGAATGATAGGCTTGAATCTTTTCAAGGAGGAGTTCTGCAATTTCTTCTTTAGTCTGGACTGTTTGAAGCTGATCTTTTTCAACAAAGATTGCACGATGCTGGTTTGCTGAGATTTGAGTCAGGTCATTTGCAATAATTAAGTCTGCTTGGTTCTTGATAAGACTTTTTCTGGCAATCTCGATGAGATAATCCTCAGAGACATCAACCAGCAGTTTGAAACCAATCAGATGAATAGCAGGATTCCACTCCTTGACTAGAGAGATGATTTTGGATGTTTTTTTTAGGAACAAAACCTGAACCTCGTCAGTTGAAGAAATCTTAGCTTGATGATTCTGCTTGCTTAAAAATTCTTCTAGATTGGAGCTAGCTTGAACTTCCTCCAGCCCTGTCATATAGACAGGAGTGTAGTCAGATACGGCCATTGAGTGAATCAAGACCTGATAATCCTGAACACGTTCTTGCATTTCTAGTAGAAGGTCCTTGGTATTGTTAATTTCTCGAATATTTAGGTTGGGATGGGCTTCTGGCTTCAAAGCTCGTTTTGTAGTAATTAAACAAACTTCATGCCCTGCAGCAAGCAAAGTTTCTGTGATGATTTTGCCCAGGCGACCTGTAGAATGGTTAGTGATAGAGCGGACGCTATCGATAGCTTCACTGGTACCGCCCGATGTAACTAAAATTTTCATAGCACTATTGTACACAAAAATAAACGGTAAGTAAAATGAAAGTGATAAATTTTTGGTAAAAGGAAAGAATATAGTTTCAAACTATAAAGCCATATAAAATTTAAGAAAGGACTCTAAAAACCTTAAAAATAAGGGATATTTACGAACGTTTGGAGAGTTTAAGGATGTTAAAAATCTTGTTTTGTGTTATAATGAATTATCATATAAGAGGTTAGAGGAGTTTTGAATGAAAACAGATATTGAAATCGCACAGAGTATTGAGTTAAAACCAATCGTTGATGTTGTAGAGAAACTTGGTATTTCTTACGATGATTTGGAGTTGTATGGAAAGTACAAGGCTAAGCTCAGCTTTGATAAAATTCGTGCAGTTGAGAGCAATCCAGTTGGAAAATTGATTTTGGTTACTGCCATCAACCCAACACCTGCAGGTGAAGGAAAATCAACTATTACCATTGGTCTGGCGGATGCCTTGAACAAGATTGGCAAGAAAACCATGATTGCTATTCGTGAACCATCTCTTGGTCCAGTAATGGGGATTAAGGGTGGTGCGGCAGGTGGTGGTTATGCCCAAGTTCTGCCAATGGAAGACATCAACCTTCACTTTACTGGGGACATGCATGCCATTACGACTGCCAACAATGCGCTTTCTGCCTTGATTGACAACCACTTACACCAAGGAAATGAGTTGGGAATTGATCAACGTCGTATCCTCTGGAAACGTGTTGTGGACTTGAACGACCGTGCTCTTCGCCATGTAACAGTTGGGCTTGGTGGCCCTCTAAATGGTATTCCACGTGAGGATGGCTTTGACATTACAGTTGCTTCAGAGATCATGGCAATTCTTTGCTTGGCAACAGACATCGAGGACTTGAAACGCCGTTTGGCGAATATCGTTATTGGTTATCGCTATGATCGTACACCTGTTTCTGTAGGTGATTTGCAGATTGAAGGTGCTTTAGCTTTGATCTTGAAGGATGCGATTAAGCCGAACCTGGTTCAGACAATTTACGGAACACCTGCCTTTGTACACGGTGGTCCATTTGCCAATATTGCTCACGGATGTAACTCTGTCTTGGCAACGACAACAGCCCTTCACTTGGCTGATTACACAGTTACTGAAGCTGGTTTTGGTGCAGACCTTGGTGCCGAGAAATTCCTTGATATTAAGACACCAAATTTGCCAACATCTCCAGATGCAGTAGTTATTGTAGCAACCCTTCGTGCCCTTAAGATGAATGGTGGCGTGGCTAAAGACGCTTTGACAGAGGAAAATGTGGAGGCGGTGCGTGCCGGTTTTGCTAACTTGAAACGCCACGTTGTAAATATCCGTAAGTTCGGTATTCCAGCAGTCGTAGCTATTAACGAATTTGTATCTGATACAGAGGCTGAAATTGCAGCCTTGAAAGAACTTTGTGAGTCAATCGATGTACCAGTTGAATTGGCTAGTGTCTGGGCTGATGGTGCAGAAGGTGGAGTAGCACTTGCCGAAACAGTTGTCAAAACCATCGCTGAAACCCCAGCTAACTATAAACGTTTGTATGACAATGACCTTTCTGTTCAAGAAAAGATTGAAAAGATTGTTACTGAAATCTACCGTGGTAGTAAAGTGAACTTTGAAAAGAAAGCTCAAACACAAATCGCTCAAATCGTTCAAAATGGTTGGGACAAATTGCCAATCTGTATGGCTAAGACCCAGTATAGCTTCTCAGACAATCCAAATTCGCTTGGAGCACCAGAAAACTTTGAAATTACCATTCGTGAATTGGTACCAAAATTAGGTGCAGGCTTTATCGTTGCATTAACTGGCGATGTCATGACCATGCCAGGCCTACCAAAACGTCCAGCAGCTCTCAACATGGATGTTGAAAGCGATGGAACAGTATTAGGCTTGTTCTAGTATATTGTAATTGACTTTATACTCTTCGAAAATCTCTTCAAACCACGTCAGCTTTACCTTGCCGTACTCAAGTACAGCCTGCGGCTAGCTTCCTAGTTTGCACTTCGATTTTCATTGAGTAAAAAATGAGTTTGGAAATACTATCCAAGCTCATTTTTTATCTAAATATAAGAAGTTGCCTTCTACACGTAACCAGTCTAGGTAAAGATATTTTCCCTGAATTCTGATATAATAGAAATATTGACTTCAAGAGTAAGGAAGAGAAGATGAACGCATTATTAAATGGAATGAATGACCGTCAGGCTGAGGCGGTGCAAACGACAGAAGGTCCCTTGTTGATTATGGCGGGGGCTGGCTCTGGAAAGACCCGAGTTTTGACCCACCGCATTGCCTATCTGATTGATGAAAAGTTGGTCAATCCTTGGAATATCTTGGCCATTACCTTTACTAATAAGGCTGCGCGTGAGATGAAAGAGCGTGCTTATAACCTTAATCCAGCCACTCAGGACTGTCTGATTGCGACCTTCCACTCCATGTGTGTGCGTATTTTGCGTCGCGATGCGGACCATATTGGCTACAATCGTAATTTTACAATTGTGGATCCTGGCGAACAGCGAACTCTCATGAAACGCATTCTCAAGCAGTTGAACTTGGATCCAAAAAAATGGAATGAACGCTCGATTTTAGGGACTATTTCGAACGCCAAAAATGATCTGATTGATGATGTGGCTTATGCTGCCCAAGCTGGAGATATGTACACGCAAATCGTGGCCCAGTGTTATACAGCCTATCAGAAAGAACTGCGTCAGTCGGAGTCGGTTGACTTTGATGATTTGATTATGCTGACCCTGCGTCTCTTTGATCAAAATCCTGATGTTTTGACTTACTATCAACAGAAATTCCAATACATCCACGTTGATGAGTACCAAGATACCAACCATGCCCAGTACCAATTAGTCAAACTCTTGGCTTCCCGTTTTAAAAATATCTGTGTGGTTGGGGACGCAGACCAGTCTATCTACGGTTGGCGAGGTGCTGATATGCAGAATATCTTGGACTTCGAGAAAGACTATCCCCAAGCCAAGGTTGTTTTGTTGGAGGAGAATTACCGTTCAACCAAAACTATTCTCCAAGCTGCCAACGAGGTCATTAAAAACAATAAAAACCGCCGTCCTAAGAATCTCTGGACTCAAAATGCTGATGGGGAGCAAATCGTTTACTATCGTGCCAATGATGAGCTAGATGAGGCTGTTTTTGTAGCCAAAACCATCGATGAACTGGGTCGCAGTCAAAACTTCCTTCACAAGGATTTTGCAGTTCTCTATCGTACAAACGCTCAATCTCGTACCATTGAAGAAGCCCTGCTCAAGTCAAACATTCCTTATACCATGGTTGGAGGAACCAAGTTCTACAGCCGTAAGGAAATTCGTGATATTATTGCTTATCTCAACCTCATTGCCAATTTGAGTGATAATATCAGTTTTGAGCGTATTATCAACGAGCCGAAACGTGGAATTGGACCAGGAACGGTTGAGAAAATTCGCGACTTTGCGAATATGCAAGAGATGTCTATGCTGGATGCTTCAGCCAATATCATGCTGTCTGGTATCAAGGGTAAGGCAGCTCAGTCTATCTGGGATTTTGCCAATATGATTCTGGATTTGCGTGAGCAGCTGGACCAGTTAAGCATTACTGAGTTGGTTGAGGCAGTTCTAGAAAAAACAGGCTACGTCGATATTCTGAATGCCCAAGCGACTCTAGAAAGCAAAGCTCGAGTTGAAAATATCGAAGAGTTCCTTTCTGTAACGAAAAACTTTGATGACACCTCTGATGGATCAGAAGAGGAAACTGGTCTGGACAAATTAAGTCGTTTCTTAAATGACCTGGCCTTGATTGCCGACACAGATTCAGGTAGTCAGGAGACATCAGAAGTGACCTTGATGACCCTGCATGCTGCCAAAGGTCTCGAGTTTCCAGTTGTATTTTTGATTGGGATGGAAGAAAATGTCTTTCCGCTTAGTCGTGCAGCTGAAGATCCAGATGAATTAGAAGAAGAACGCCGTCTGGCTTATGTAGGAATTACGCGTGCAGAGAAAATTCTCTATCTTACAAATGCTAATTCGCGCCTGCTTTTTGGTCGTACAAATTACAACCGTCCGACTCGTTTTATTAACGAAATCAGTTCAGATTTGCTTGAGTATCAAGGTCTGGCCCGACCAGCAAATACAAGCTTTAAAGCATCTTATAGCAGTGGTGGTCTTGCTTTCGGTCAAGGTATGAGTCTTGCGCAGGCCCTTCAAGACCGTAAACGCAGTGCTGCCCCAAAATCTATCCAGTCAAGCAGTCTTCCATTTGGTCAATTTACAGCTGGAGCAAAATCTGCGTCTAGCGAGGCAAATTGGTCCATTGGTGACATTGCTCTCCACAAGAAATGGGGCGAGGGTACTGTTCTTGAAGTTTCAGGTAGTGGTGCTACGCAGGAATTAAAGATTAATTTCCCAGAAGTTGGCCTGAAAAAACTTTTAGCTAGTGTAGCTCCAATTGAGAAAAAAATCTAATTTTCCATCCTTCTCACGAATAATAAAGTGAGGAGGATTTTTATGTATAGTATTTCATTCCAAGAAGATTCACTATTACCAAGAGAAAGACTGGCCAAGGAAGGAGTAGAAGCGCTCAGTAATCAAGAGTTGCTAGCTATTTTACTCAGGACAGGAACACGTCAAGCTAGCGTTTTTGAAATTGCCCAGAAAGTCTTGAGCAATCTTTCAAGCCTAACTGATTTGAAAAAAATGACCCTGCAGGAATTGCAGAGTCTGTCTGGTATCGGGCGTGTTAAGGCTATAGAATTACAAGCTATGATTGAACTGGGGCATCGTATTCACAAGCATGAAACCCTTGAGATGGAAAGTATTCTCAGCAGTCAAAAGTTAGCCAAGAAGATGCAGCAGGAGTTGGGACATAAAAAACAAGAGCACCTAGTGGCGCTCTATCTCAATACTCAAAATCAAATCATCCATCAACAGACCATTTTTATTGGTTCTGCCACTCGCAGTATTGCTGAACCGCGAGAGATTCTTCACTATGCCATCAAGCATATGGCTACTTCTCTTATCTTGGTTCACAATCATCCCTCAGGAGCAGTGGCCCCTAGTCGAAATGATGATCATGTCACTAAACTTGTAAAAGAAGCCTGCGACCTGATGGGAATTGTCCTCTTGGACCATTTGATTGTCTCTCATTCTAGTTACTTTAGTTACCGTGAAAAAACAGATTTAATTTAAAGTTCATTAACGACATAGTCAAAGAGGTTTTTATCTTTGGGACGATTTTCAAAAAGAAATTCTGGATGCCATTGGACACCGAGAAAGGCAACTTCATCCGTGCTCATAACAGCTTCAATAATGCCATCTTTGGGATCGTGAGCCACAACTTTTAAGTTGGGGGCCAAATCCTTGATGCTCTGATGGTGGAAGGAGTTGATATGGGAAATTTCGCCGTAGATTTCTCGGAGAACAGTATCTGGCTCTGTTACCAAGCGTTGAGTTGTGTACTCGGCAGAACAATCTTGCCAGTGGTCTTCGATATCTTGATACAAAGTTCCACCCATGGCAACGTTAAAGAGTTGAGTCCCACGGCAGACAGAGAAAATAGGCTTTTTCTGTTTAATAGCTTCCTTGATGAGGGCTAGTTCAAAGATATCTCTTTGAAGGTGGTAGTCATCGCTATCAATGGTTTTGGGTTCACCATAGAATTTTGGATCGACATTTTGCCCACCTGTCAAGATGAGCTTGTCAATCATACTGATATAGTGGCAGGCCATTTCTTGATCACCAATCGGTAGGATGATGGGAATCCCTCCAGCGTCTTTAACGCCTTCAACAAAGCCTTTTGCTACGTAGCTCATCATGATGTCATCATCTGGATGAGTTTTTTCGTTTCCTGTAATCCCAATAACTGGTTTTTTCATAAAATGATATTCGCTTTCTAATCCTCTCTTCGCATGAAATAGAGGAGGGTTTGGAGTTCGCTTGTCAAATCGACATACTGAACGACCACGTCTTTTGGTAAATGTAGATGGACTGGTGAAAAACTGAGAATTCCTTTCACGCCAGCATCCACCAAGAGATTAGCAACCTCTTGTGACTTAACGCTGGGAACGGTCAGAATAGCAGTCTTCACATCAGCATTCTTGATTTTTTCCTTGATTTGAGAAATCCCGTAAATGGGAATTCCATCAGGAGTTTGGGTACCGACTTCAGGATGGTCATCTAGGTCAAAGGCCATGATAATCTTCATCTTGTTACGTTCGTGGAAGCGGTAGTGGAGAAGGGCATGGCCCATATTTCCAATACCCACCAGCATGACATTGGTGATGGAGTTATCGTTAAGCAAATCGGCAAAAAATGTCATCAGTTTTTTGACATCATAGCCAAAACCACGACGACCTAGTTCACCAAAATAGGAAAAATCACGACGAACTGTCGCTGAATCAATACCGATGGCCTCTGCAATTTGTTTAGAGTTGGCACGTTCAATCTTTTCTGCATGAAATCTCTTAAAAATTCGATAGTAGAGAGAGAGTCTTTTTGCTGTAGCTTTCGGAATAGCAGACTGTTTATCTTTCACAAAATCACAACCTTTCTATTCTTCTATTTTATAGAAACATTGTGAAAAAATCAACAAAAATAAGAAAAAACTAAGAAAAATCTTAGTTTTGATCTAAAAAATCTGCATGTGATAGAAAACGGTAGAGGTCTCCGACCAGTCCTTGGTAAACTTCCCGCCCTTTAAAGGTCAAAGAAGTTACATAAAGTGTATCTGGCAGAGTCACACATCCTGACAGAGCAAGCATGAGAGCCTCGTAATCCTCATACTTGAGAGTGCGCTCTACATGATAGCTGTCCTTATAGGTCAGTTCAAACATATGGGACCTATCTTTCCGATTTTGTAAAGACACCACGTTCTACCAAGCTATCCATGAGGAAATAGAATTTTTCCTGATGAATGTGGTGGTCTTCTGATTTGAAAATATCAACTATACGTAGCCCAAACTTGTCAGTGATATTGATTTTAGCCCCTGTCAGTTCCTTGTTAATAATGATTTTCAGTTGGAATCCTTCACCGCTGTTTGGCACTTTTTCCAAAAGGCGAGTCAGTTCATAGTTACCAACCTTAGTCTCAAAAAAGGTGTTGTCTTTGAGGGTGAATTTTTTTACAGAAGGGCTAAGAGTGTAGTCGTAACGACAATTTTTTAACTGAATGGTTTTTTCAAATGCCATATGGCTAA
Source organism: Streptococcus mitis (assembly GCF_946188615.1). Classification (GTDB taxonomy): domain Bacteria; phylum Bacillota; class Bacilli; order Lactobacillales; family Streptococcaceae; genus Streptococcus; species Streptococcus mitis_BZ. The sequence goes on along the minus strand of NZ_CAMHVK010000001.1, from coordinate 235,267 downwards.
CCTCCGATAATTTCTTTTAAGGTTTTTGCGAGGGTATGTAGGTCTTCAACAGTATTTTCTGGCGACAAACTGATACGAACGGATTCCTTCAAGCGTTCTGAATTTGCTCCGTACATAGCTTTAAGAACATGGCTGGATTGGACAATGCCTGCCGTACAGGCTGAGCCAGTAGAGATTGAAATTCCAGCTAAATCTAGACGAAGGAGTAAGAGGTCATTTTTCTGACCAGGAAATCCAATATTGAGAACATAAGGGAGATGATGTTGTCCTCTATTCAAGTAATATTGAATGTCCTCTAGCTCTGCAAGAAAGGCAGTTTCTAAATTTTGTACATGTTGAAAATGTTCTTCTTGTTTTTCTAGGTCTTCTTTTAGGGTTGCAACCATGCCTACGATAGCAGCTAGATTTTCAGTACCAGCACGTTTTTTCTGTTCTTGGTCACCACCATGTAGATAGGAATCAAAATCCATGCTAGAAGCGTAGAGAAAACCGACACCCTTGGGACCATGGAATTTATGTGCCGAAGCAGTGAGAAAATCAATGCCTAATTCTTCTGGATGAATTGGGATTTTACCAATAGCCTGAACTGCGTCAACATGATAGGCGGCAGGGTGTTGCTTGAGTATTTGGCCAATTTCAGCAATGGGCAATAGGTTTCCTGTCTCATTATTAGCAAACATGGTAGAAACCAAAATCGTATCGTCACGTAAAGCCTTTTGAATTTGCTGGGCTGTGATTTCTTGCTTTTCTGGTTGGATAATGGTTACTTCAAACCCAAAGTGTTGAACCAAGTAATCAATGGTTTCAAGGACGGCATGGTGCTCAATGGCAGTTGTGATGATATGTTTTCCTTGTTCTTGGTGACGAAGGCAGTAGCCAATGATGGCAGTATTGTTGCCTTCAGTCCCACCAGAAGTGAAAAAGATATGTTGAGGTTTTGTCCCCAGTAACTGAGCTAGTTCCTGACGGGCTTCTCTCAAGAGTTTGCCAGCTTGACGACCATGACCATGAATACTAGAAGGATTTCCGTGAGTTTCTTGCATAACCTTAGTCATAGCTGAAATAGCAACTGCTGACATTGGAGTCGTTGCAGCATTGTCCAAATAAATCAAAGAATCACCTTATTTCTTTTTATTGTAGGCAAAGAGTGGGCTGACTGGTTTTCTTTCGTGGATACGGACGATAGCATCACCAATTAACTCACTAGCAGTGATGTAGCATACGTTTTTAGGAGTTTTTTCTTTTGTTGCTACTGAATCAGTCACAAGAATTTCTTTAATATTTGTATTGTCAAGAAGTTCAGCAGCTCCTTCTACGAAGAGACCGTGACTAGAAACAGCATAAATTTCTGTAGCTCCTTCACGTTCAACGATTTTTGCAGCTTCAGAGAAGGTGCGTCCTGTATTAAGAATATCATCAATCAAGATGGCTTTCTTACCTTCAACATCACCAATAATATAACCTTCGTTACGAGTTGCATCGTCCTGAGGGTAATCGATAATGGCGATAGGAGCATCAAGATATTCAGCTAAGCTACGAGCACGCTTTACACCTGAATTTTTAGGGCTAACCACGACAACATCTGAACCGAGTAGGCCCTTATCGCAATAATGTTTTGCAAATAGGGGAACTGTGAAAAGGTTATCGACAGGGATGTCAAAGAAGCCTTGAACCTGAACGGCATGCAAATCAAGCGTAAGGATACGATCGACACCAGCCTTAACTAGCATATTGGCAACTAGTTTCGCTGTAAGTGGCTCACGAGGTGAAGCGATACGGTCTTGACGTGCATAGCCAAAATATGGAAGGACAACGTTGATACTGTGGGCACTTGCACGTACACAAGCGTCGACCATGATCAACAATTCCATTAGGTGGTTGTTAACAGGGAAACTTGTAGACTGGATGATGTAAACATCATAACCACGGACACTTTCTTCGATATTTACTTGGATTTCTCCATCAGAAAATTGACGTGATGACAGTTTTCCAAGTGGAATACCGACAGCATCCGCAATTTTTTGTGCAATCTCTTGGTTAGAGTTGAGCGCGAAAAGTTTCATATTTTTTCTATCTGACATTATAGACCGTCCTCTGTAAACTTTATAAAACCGAGTTATATCTGCTTTACATATATGAACTAGGTTTTGTGTATTTTTATCTTTTCTATTTTACCAAAAAATAGAGATTATTTCAGCTATTTTTCATGCTTTTGACAAATCGAACCAATTTTGAAGGAGCTTTTTGGTAAGCAATCTGATTTTTCTCTAAAAATTGCTGGAAATCTTGCTTTCCTTGCTCGTGATTTTCCACCTCAAGCTCTAATTCGTAATCTGTAATATCAAAGTACTGACTTTCATCCAGTGCCATGAGGCCAATTGGTGTTTGCATTTCATAGCGAAGAGTTGTTAGACAACCAAGAACCTGCCATTTTTTACTTTGGATACCATGTTTAGCCAATTCATCCAGCACCAGTCCCTGAGGAAGTTCTTTCTTGCACAGGTAGTTTTCAGCATCTTTTAGTTCCAATTTTTGGTTGTACTCCATGTTTCCAACACTTTGCGGGACTTTGAGTGTCAATTCTGCCCAGTCTTCAAAAGTTCGAATGCGCATAGCAACCTTCTTTTCTCGCAGTTCAAAATCAGGCGTGTCGATGTAGTAATTTTTTTGAAGAACAGGAGTGACACCTGTGAACTGGTCTTTTAGACGATCATATTCATCTTTTTTCAGGAGTGTTTTCAATTCAATTTCTAAATGTTTCATTTTTCTTACCTTTTCTTTATCGTTGAAAGCGGATTTATGGTATAATAAGCATTGTATTTATTGTATATGAATCTGGAGAAAAAATCAAAGATATTTTTGAAGGATAATATGAGAACAAGGGAGAATATATGACCTTAGAATGGGAAGAATTTCTAGATCCTTACATTCAAGCTGTTGGTGAGTTAAAGATTAAACTACGTGGTATTCGGAAGCAATATCGTAAGCAAAATAGGCATTCTCCGATTGAGTTTGTGACTGGCCGAGTCAAGCCAATTGAGAGCATCAGGGAAAAAATGGCTCGGCGTGGCATTACTTATGCGACCTTAGAGCACGATTTGCAAGATATTGCTGGTTTGCGTGTGATGGTTCAGTTTGTAGATGACGTCAAGGAAGTAGTGGAGATTTTGCGCAAGCGTCAGGATATGCGGATCATACAGGAGCGAGATTACATTACTCATCGAAAAGCATCAGGCTATCGTTCCTATCATGTGGTAGTAGAATATACGGTTGACACTATCAATGGTGCTAAAACCATTTTGGCGGAAATTCAAATACGTACCTTGGCCATGAATTTCTGGGCAACGATAGAACATTCTCTCAACTACAAGTACCAAGGGGATTTCCCAGAGGAGATAAAGAAGCGACTGGAAATTACAGCCAAGATTGCTCATCAGTTGGATGAAGAAATGGGTAAAATTCGAGATGATATCCAGGAAGCCCAGGCACTTTTTGATCCTTTGAGTAGAAAATTAAATGATGGTGTAGGAAACAGTGACGATACAGATGAAGAATACAGGTAAAAGAATTGACCTGATAGCTAATAGAAAACCGCAGAGTCAAAGGGTTTTGTATGAATTGCGAGATCGTTTGAAGAGAAATCAGTTTATACTCAATGATACCAATCCAGATATCGTTATTTCCATCGGTGGGGATGGTATGCTCTTGTCGGCCTTTCATAAGTACGAAAACCAGCTTGACAAGGTCCGCTTCATTGGTGTTCACACTGGACATTTGGGCTTCTATACGGACTACCGTGATTTTGAGTTGGATAAGCTAGTGACTAATTTGCAGCTAGATACCGGAGCAAGAGTCTCTTACCCTGTTCTAAATGTGAAGGTCTTTCTTGAAAATGGTGAAGTGAAGATTTTCAGAGCATTAAATGAAGCCAGCATCCGCAGGTCTGATCGAACCATGGTGGCGGATGTTGTGATTAACGGTGTCCACTTTGAACGTTTTCGTGGAGATGGGCTAACAGTTTCGACACCGACTGGTAGTACAGCCTATAACAAATCACTTGGTGGAGCTGTTTTACACCCTACCATTGAAGCTTTGCAATTAACGGAAATTGCTAGTCTTAATAATCGTGTCTATCGAACCTTGGGTTCATCTATTATTGTTCCTAAGAAGGATAAGATTGAACTCATTCCAACGAGAAACGATTACCATACCATTTCGGTTGACAATAGCGTTTATTCTTTCCGTAATATTGAGCGTATTGAGTATCAAATCGACCATCATAAGATTCACTTTGTCGCATCACCGAGCCATACCAGTTTCTGGAATCGTGTTAAGGACGCTTTTATCGGCGAGGTGGATGAATGAGGTTTGAATTTATCGCAGATGAGCATGTCAAGGTTAAGACCTTCTTAAAAAAGCACGAGGTTTCTAAGGGGCTACTAGCTAAGATTAAGTTTCGAGGCGGAGCTATTCTGGTCAATGATCAACCACAAAATGCAACGTATCTATTGGATATTGGAGACCACGTTACCATTGATATTCCTGCTGAGGAAGGCTTTGAAACTCTAGAAGCTATCGAGAGACCATTAGACATTCTCTATGAGGATGACCATTTTCTAGTCTTAAACAAACCCTATGGAGTGGCTTCTATTCCTAGTGTCAATCACTCCAATACCATTGCCAATTTTATCAAGGGTTACTACGTCAAGAAAAACTATGAAAATCAGCAGGTTCACATTGTGACTAGGCTCGATAGGGACACTTCTGGCTTGATGCTCTTTGCTAAGCACGGCTATGCCCATGCACGATTAGACAAGCAGTTGCAGAAGAAATCTATCGAGAAACGCTACTTTGCCTTGGTTAAAGGTGATGGATATTTGGAATCAAAGGGTGAAATTATTGCTCCGATTGCGCGTGATGAAGACTCTATTATTATCAGACGCGTAGCTAAAGGTGGAAAGTATGCTCATACTTCTTACAAGATTGTAGCATCTTATGGGAATATTCATTTGGTAGACATTCGCCTGCACACTGGTCGAACCCACCAAATCCGAGTCCATTTTTCTCATATTGGTTTTCCTTTATTGGGAGATGATTTGTACGGTGGTAGTCTGGACGACGGCATCCAACGTCAGGCCCTGCATTGCCATTACCTATCTTTTTATCATCCTTTTCTAGAGCAAGACTTGCAGTTAGAAAGTCCCTTGCCGGATGATTTTAGCAACCTTATTACTCAGTTATCAACTAATACTCTATAAAAACTATTTCAGAGTATAATTATTATCTTAAAGGAGAAAACTCATGGAAGTTTTTGAAAGTCTCAAAGCCAACTTGGTTGGTAAAAATGCTCGTATCGTTCTCCCTGAAGGGGAAGAACCTCGTATTCTTCAAGCGACTAAACGCCTGGTAAAAGAAACAGAAGTGATTCCTGTTTTGCTTGGAAATCCTGAAAAAATTAAAATTTATCTTGAAATCGAAGGTATTGAGGACGGTTATGAAGTCATCGACCCTCAACACTACGATAAATTTGAAGAAATGGTTGCTGCTTTAGTGGAGCGTCGCAAGGGCAAAATGTCTGAAGAAGATGCACGCAAGGTTTTGGTTGAAGATGTCAACTATTTTGGTGTTATGTTGGTTTACTTGGGCTTGGTTGATGGAATGGTGTCAGGAGCGATTCACTCAACAGCTTCAACAGTTCGTCCAGCTCTTCAAATCATCAAAACTCGTCCAAATGTAACTCGTACTTCAGGTGCCTTCCTCATGGTTCGTGGTACGGAGCGTTACCTCTTTGGGGACTGTGCCATCAATATCAATCCAGACGCTGAAGCCTTGGCTGAAATTGCAATCAACTCAGCAATTACAGCTAAGATGTTTGGAATCGAGCCTAAAATTGCTATGCTAAGCTATTCTACTAAGGGTTCAGGTTTTGGTGAAAGTGTTGATAAGGTTGTAGAAGCAACTAAAATTGCTCACGACTTGCGTCCTGACCTTGAAATAGATGGGGAATTGCAATTTGATGCAGCCTTTGTTCCTGAAACTGCAGCTCTGAAAGCTCCTGGAAGTACGGTAGCTGGTCAAGCAAATGTCTTCATCTTCCCAGGTATCGAGGCAGGAAATATCGGTTACAAGATGGCAGAACGCCTTGGTGGCTTTGCGGCTGTAGGACCTGTTTTGCAAGGTTTGAACAAGCCAGTTAACGACCTTTCTCGTGGATGTAATGCAGATGATGTTTACAAGTTGACCCTTATCACAGCAGCCCAAGCTGTTCATCAATAAGATTTAGTCCTCTTTCCTTTGGGAAGAGGCTTTTTAATACTCAATGAAAATCAAAGAGCAAACTAGGAAACTAGCCGCAGGTTGCTCAAAGCACTGCTTTGAGGTTGCAGATAAGACTGACGAAGTCAGGAACCATACCTACGGCAAGGCGACGTTGACGTGGTTTGAAGAGATTTTCGAAGAGTACTAATACTAGGAAAAGGACAGTTAGAATCTTCTGTGTTATACTAGAGATATGTTAGATTTGAAAGAATACGGTATCGTCATGTGGCCGGAGGAGAAGATCATTTCTTTCCGTGAGAAACTTCTCGCTTGGTATGATGAAAACAAAAGAGATTTACCGTGGCGTAGAAGTAAAAATCCTTATCATATCTGGGTGTCTGAAATTATGCTCCAGCAAACTAGGGTGGATACGGTTATCCCTTATTACGAACGATTCTTGGACTGGTTTCCAACAGTAGAAAGTTTGGCGAATGCGCCTGAAGAGCGTTTGTTGAAGGCTTGGGAAGGTTTGGGTTATTATTCTCGAGTTCGTAATTTACAGGCTGCAGCCCAGCAGATTATGACTGATTTTGGTGGTCAATTTCCAAACACCTATGAAGGAATTTCCAGCTTGAAAGGAATTGGACCTTACACTGCAGGAGCCATTTCCAGTATTGCTTTTAACTTGCCTGAGCCAGCTGTAGATGGTAATGTCATGCGTGTTTTGGCACGTCTATTTGAAGTTAATCACGATATTGGGATTCCAAGTAATCGTAAAATTTTTCAGGCAATGATGGAAATCTTGATTGACCCAGAAAGGCCTGGTGACTTTAATCAAGCTTTGATGGACTTAGGATCTGATATTGAGGCGCCTGTAAATCCCAGACCAGAAGAAAGCCCAGTTAAGGACTTTAGTGCGGCATATCAGAATGGCACAATGGACCGTTATCCAATTAAGGCTCCCAAGAAAAAGCCTGTTCCAATTTATCTTAAAGCCTTGGTGGTCAAAAATACTCAGGGACAATTTTTACTTGAAAAAAATGAAAGTGAAAAGCTATTGGCAGGTTTTTGGCATTTCCCCTTGATAGAAGTTGATAACTTTTCGCAAGGAGAGCAGTTTGACCTCTTTCATCAGGTTGCAGAAGAAAGCGTGAACTTTGGTCCCAGTCCAGAAGAGAGTTTCCAGCAGGACTATGACCTAGATGTTGATTGGCTTGATATTTATTTTGAGACTGTCAAGCATATCTTTAGTCATCGTAAGTGGCATGTTCAAATTGTAGCAGGTCAGGTGAGTGACTACAATGACTTTCCAGATAGGGAAGTTCGCTGGCTTTCACCAGAAGAGTTTAAGAATTACCCACTTGCCAAACCCCAACAAAAAATCTGGCAGGCTTATGCACAAGCCAACTTAGACAGTAGTAAAGACTAGCTATTGTGTCTTCTTTTTATTTTTTTGATATAATAGTAGAGAAAAAGGTGAACAAATGAAAAAAATATTAATTGTAGATGATGAAAAACCAATCTCGGATATTATCAAGTTTAATATGACCAAGGAAGGTTACGAGGTTGTAACTGCTTTTAATGGTCGTGAAGCACTAGAACAATTTGAAGCAGAGCAACCAGATATTATTATTCTGGATTTGATGCTTCCCGAAATTGATGGTTTAGAAGTTGCAAAGACTATTCGTAAGACGAGTAGTGTTCCTATTATCATGCTGTCAGCTAAAGACAGCGAATTTGATAAGGTTATTGGTTTGGAGCTTGGAGCGGATGACTATGTGACAAAACCCTTCTCAAATCGTGAGTTGCAGGCGCGTGTTAAAGCTCTTCTTCGTCGTACGGACTTGGTTTCTGTAGATAATCAAGAGTCAGATGAAAAGAAAACCCAACCTTTGCAAATTGGGGACTTGGAGATTGTACCAGATGCCTATGTGGCTAAAAAATATGGTGAAGAACTAGACTTGACCCACCGTGAATTTGAACTTTTGTACCACTTGGCTTCTCATATTGGTCAAGTGATTACCCGTGAACACTTGCTTGAAACGGTCTGGGGGTATGATTATTTCGGAGATGTTCGGACTGTTGACGTAACTATCAGACGTTTGCGTGAGAAGATTGAAGATACACCTAGTCGTCCAGAGTATATCCTAACACGTCGTGGTGTTGGTTATTATATGAGAAATAATGATTGAATTGATTAGAAAAAATATTCTTACTAGTGATTTTATCTTCATTTTAATTTTATTGGGTTTTATCTTGATTGTTACCTTGCTTTTGCTAGAAAATCGGCGAGATAATATTCGGTTGAAGCAAATTAATCAAAAAGTTAAAGACTTGATTGCAGGAGATTATTCTCAGGTATTGGATATGCAGGGAAGCTCTGAAATCACTAATATTACCAATAATCTCAATGATTTATCAGAAGTAATCCGTTTGACCCAAGAAAATCTGGAACAAGAGAGTAAACGATTGAATAGTATCCTCTCATACATGACAGACGGAGTCCTTGCGACCAATCGTCGTGGCAAGATTACTATGATTAATGACATGGCTAAGAAACAGCTAGGTGTTCAGAAGGAAGAGGTTCTCAATAAAAGTATTCTAGAATTGCTTCAGATTGAAGATGAGTATGAACTTCGTGATTTGATTACCCAAGTTCCTGAGCTTATGATTGATTCTCAGGATGCCAATGGTGAATATCTGAGCCTTCGTGTACGTTTTGCCTTGGTTCGTCGAGAGTCTGGCTTTATCTCAGGTTTGGTTGCAGTTTTGCATGATACGACGGAGCAGGAGAAGGAAGAACGGGAACGGAGACTCTTTGTTTCCAACGTTAGTCATGAGCTACGAACGCCTCTGACTAGCGTAAAATCCTATCTTGAAGCCTTGGATGAGGGTGCCTTGTCAGAACCTGTCGCTCCAGACTTTATCAAGGTGTCTCTAGACGAAACAAACCGTATGATGCGGATGGTGACGGATCTTCTCCATCTTTCACGTATTGATAATGCGACCAGTCACCTGGATGTGGAACTGATTAACTTTACTGCCTTTATTACCTTTATCCTTAACCGCTTTGATAAGATGAGGGGATCAGATGAAGAGAAGAAATATGAATTGGTTAGAGATTATCCGATTACCTCTGTCTGGATTGAAATTGATACAGACAAGATGACGCAGGTGATTGATAATATTCTCAACAATGCCATTAAATATTCTCCAGATGGTGGAAAAATCACAGTGACCATGAAGACAACTGATGATCAGATGATTTTGTCGATTTCAGACCAAGGATTGGGTATTCCTAAGCAGGATTTGCCTCGTATCTTTGACCGTTTCTACCGTGTGGATCGTGCTAGAAGTCGTGCCCAAGGTGGAACAGGTTTGGGACTGTCTATTGCCAAAGAAATTATCAAACAACATAATGGTTTTATTTGGGCCAAGAGTGAATACGGTAAGGGATCAACCTTCACCATTGTGCTCCCTTACGATAAGGATGCAGTGAAGGAAGAAGTATGGGAGGACGAAGTAGAAGACTAGAATGAGTGAAACAGGCTTTAAATACAGTATTTTAGCGTCGGGTTCCAGTGGAAATTCCTTTTATCTGGAAACCCCAAAAAAGAAGCTTTTAGTGGATGCAGGTTTGTCGGGTAAAAAAATCACCAGCCTACTTGCTGAAATAAATCGCAAGCCAGAAGATCTGGATGCCATCTTAATTACGCATGAGCATTCTGACCATATCCATGGAGTCGGTGTGTTGGCTCGCAAGTATGGTATGGATTTGTATGCCAATGAAAAGACCTGGCAGGCTATGGAAAATAGCAAGTATCTTGGCAAGGTGGATGCCTCGCAAAAGCATATCTTTGAAATGGGTAAAACCAAAACCTTTGGAGATATCGACATTGAAAGTTTTGGTGTTAGCCATGATGCTGTTGCTCCACAGTTTTACCGCTTTATGAAAGATGATAAGAGTTTTGTCATGCTGACGGATACAGGATATGTCAGTGACCGAATGGCAGGTATAGTCGAAAACGCCGATGGCTACCTAATTGAGTCAAACCATGATGTAGAAATACTTCGAGCAGGTTCTTACGCTTGGCGATTAAAACAACGAATCCTATCGGATCTCGGTCACCTTTCTAACGAGGACGGTGCTGAAGCTATGATTCGTACCTTGGGAAACCGCACTAAGAGGATCTACCTTGGGCATTTATCTAAGGAAAACAATATCAAGGAACTGGCTCACATGACCATGGTTAATCAGCTAGCACAAGCTGATTTAGGTGTAGGAGTAGACTTTAAGGTTTACGATACCTCACCGGATACCGCAACACCATTGACAGATATATAAAAAGAAGGCGAATGTGCCTTCTTTTTTATATATTTTACAATCCAGCAAATTCTTTGATTTCTTGTGCTGACATTGAAGAGTCGCAACGGACATTGATTTGTCCATCTGCAATGTGAACGAAGCCTGGTACAGTTGGGATTCCATAGCGTGAGCGGAATTCTTGCAACTTATTGAGTTGGCTTGGTTCTTCACTGTTGATGAAGTAGATGTGAGCTTTGGTTTCAGCTACGACACCTGCCAAGGTACCAGCAAATTTACGGCAGTAAGGGCAAGTTTTACGACCAATAAAGAAGGTTGCAGTTTCTTTTTTATCAAGAGCTTCTTGCGCACGCGCAACTGTAGTGACTTCAAGGTCTTTGATATTATCTAAAAATTGTTCCATGAGATTACCTCGCTTTCATTGATAAGTCTAGTATGCCATAAAGTTTCTAAAATTGCTTAGATTTGATACGAAAAAAAGATGAGATTGGTTATTCTCATCTTTTATAGGTCTTTATTTTACAAAAGCATTGATTTCTGCTTCAATATTAGCAATCTTAGCTTGTGATTCTTCGTTGGTTTCACCTACAACTGCAATGTAGAACTTGATTTTTGGCTCTGTACCTGAAGGGCGAACAGCAATCCATGAACCGTCAGCAAGTGCGTATTTCAAAACATCACTTGGAGGAGTTGTTAAGTTTGTAACAGTTCCGTCAGCAGCAGTAGCAGTTTGAGCCTTGAAGTCTTCTACGACAGTGATAGCTGTTGTGTTCCATTCTTTTGGAGCATTGTTACGGAATTTAGCCATAATCGCTTTGATTTGTTCAGCACCATCGACACCTGAAAGGGTAACAGAGATAGTTTTTTCTGCGTAGTAGCCGTACTCTTTGTAGATTTCTTCGATACCGTCAGCAAGGGTCAAACCACGTGAACGGTAGTAGGCAGCAAGTTCAGCAACGACTAGAACGGCTTGGATAGCATCTTTATCACGTACGAATGGTTTAATCAAGTAACCGAAGCTTTCTTCAAATCCCATCATGTAAGTGTGATTGTGTTTTTCTTCGAATTCTTGGATTTTTTCAGCAATGAATTTGAAACCTGTCAAAACGTTGAACATGGTTGCGCCGTAGCTTTCAGCAATCTTCGTTACCAAGTCAGTTGATACGATAGATTTGCAGAGGGCTGCGTTTTCTGGAAGAGTTCCAGCGTTTTTGTGGGCTTCCAAGATGTATTTAGCCATGATAGCACCGATTTGGTTACCTGAAAGGTTGAGGTAGCTACCATCTTTTTGAAGAACTTCAACACCAACACGGTCAGCATCAGGGTCAGTTGCTACAAGAACATCTGCACCAACTTGACGACCAAGTTCTTCAGCAAGGGCAAAGGCTGCTTGGCTTTCTGGGTTTGGAGATTTTACAGTTGAGAAGTCAGGATCGGCAGTTGCTTGCGCTTCAACGACTTGAACAGAGTCAAATCCTGCTTGGGCAAGAGCACGACGAGCCAACATTTCACCAGTACCATGAAGTGGTGTGTAGACAATTTTCATGTCTTTACCAAATTCTTCAATCAAGGCTGGGTTGATGTTTACGTTCTTAACCTCTTTAAGGTATTCTACGTCAACAGCTTCGCCGATAACTTCAATCAAGCCAGAAGCTTTTTCAGCTTCCACATCAGCAACTTCTACCGCAAATAGATTTTCGATTGCACGGATATAAGTAGTCAAAGCGTCTGCGTCGTGTGGAGGCATTTGTCCACCGTCTTCACCGTAAACCTTGTACCCGTTAAATGGTGCAGGGTTGTGGCTGGCTGTGACCATGATACCCGCGAAACAGTTGAGGTGACGAACTGCAAATGATAGTTCTGGAGTTGGACGAAGGCTTTCAAATACATAAGATTTGATGCCGTGTTTAGCAAGAACTGCCGCAGACTCAAAGGCAAACTCAGGTGAGAAGTGACGGCTATCGTAGGCAATTGCCACACCACGTTCTTTTTCATTTCCACCTTTTGACTCGATCAAACGAGCCAATCCTTCAGTAGCTTGGCGAACAACGTAGATGTTGATACGGTTTGTACCAGCACCAATCAACCCACGCATACCTGCAGTACCAAATTCAAGGTTTGTATAGAAGGCATCTTCCTTCGTTTTTTCATCCATATTTTCTAAATCTTGACGAAGGTAGTCAGGAAGCTCCGCAAAATCAACCCATTTCTGGTAATTTTCTTGGTAAGACATTGAAATTCTCCTTTTTGTAAATTGTTTTAACCGTTCACATTATAGCACTTTTTAGCGTTTTAGTAAAACGGTAGCATAATTTTCAGAAAAGTGGTGTCATATGCCGGTTTATCAAGTCTTGAATGCCTTAGGGAAACATGCTATACTGTTTGTATGATTATTTTACAAGCTAATAAAATTGAACGTTCTTTTGCAGGAGAGGTTCTTTTTGATAATATTAATCTGCAGGTTGATGAACGTGATAGGATAGCCCTTGTTGGGAAAAATGGTGCAGGTAAGTCTACTCTTTTGAAGATTTTGGTTGGAGAAGAGGAGCCAACTAGTGGAGAAATCAATAAGAAAAAAGATATTTCTCTGTCTTACCTAGCCCAAGATAGCCGTTTTGAGTCTGAAAATACCATCTACGATGAGATGCTTCATGTCTTTGATGATTTGCGTCGGACGGAGAAACAACTTCGTCAGATGGAGCTAGAGATGGGAGAAAAGTCTGGTGCTGATTTGGATAAACTGATGTCAGATTACGACCGCTTATCTGAGAATTTTCGCCAAGCAGGTGGCTTTACCTATGAAGCTGATATACGAGCGATTTTAAATGGATTTAAGTTTGACGAGTCTATGTGGCAGATGAAAATTGCCGAGCTTTCGGGTGGTCAAAATACTCGTCTGGCGCTGGCCAAAATGCTCCTTGAAAAGCCCAATCTCTTGGTCTTGGACGAGCCAACCAACCACTTGGATATTGAAACCATTGCCTGGCTAGAGAATTACTTGGTAAACTATAGCGGCGCCCTTATTATTGTCAGCCACGACCGTTACTTCTTAGACAAGGTTGCGACAATTACGCTGGATTTGACCAAGCATTCCTTGGATCGTTATGTGGGCAATTACTCTCGTTTTGTTGAATTAAAGGAGCAAAAACTAGCTACTGAGGCAAAAAACTATGAAAAGCAACAAAAGGAAATCGCTGCTCTGGAAGACTTTGTCAATCGCAATCTAGTTCGAGCTTCAACGACTAAACGTGCCCAATCCCGTCGTAAACAACTAGAAAAAATGGAGCGTTTGGACAAGCCAGAAGCTGGTAAGAAATCAGCCAATATGACCTTCCAGTCTGAGAAAACGTCGGGCAATGTTGTCCTGACTGTTGAAAATGCAGCTATTGGCTATGATGGGGAAATATTGTCAGAGCCTATCAACTTAGACCTTCGTAAGATGAATGCTGTCGCTATCGTCGGTCCAAATGGAATCGGCAAGTCAACCTTTATCAAGTCTATTATGGACCAGATTCCTTTTATCAAGGGTGAAAAGCGCTTTGGTGCCAATGTTGAGGTCGGTTACTATGACCAAACCCAAAGCAAGCTGACACCAAGTAATACTGTACTGGATGAACTCTGGAATGATTTTAAACTGACACCAGAAGTTGAAATCCGAAACCGTCTAGGTGCCTTCCTTTTCTCAGGAGATGATGTTAAAAAATCAGTTGGCATGCTGTCTGGTGGGGAGAAAGCGCGTTTGCTTCTTGCTAAATTATCTATGGAAAACAACAACTTCTTGATTCTGGATGAGCCAACCAACCACTTGGATATTGATAGCAAGGAAGTGTTGGAAAATGCCTTGATTGACTTCGATGGAACTCTTCTCTTCGTCAGCCACGACCGTTACTTTATCAATCGTGTAGCAACTCATGTTTTGGAATTGTCTGAGAATGGTTCGACTCTTTACTTGGGTGATTACGACTACTATGTTGAGAAGAAAGCAGAAGTAGAAATGACTCAGGCTGAGGAAGCTTCAACTAGCAATCAAGCAAAAGAAGCAAGTCCAGTCAATGACTATCAAGCTCAGAAAGAAAGTCAAAAAGAAGTTCGCAAACTCATGCGACAAATCGAAAGTCTAGAAGCTGAAATTGAAGAGCTAGAAAGTCAAAGCCAGGCCATTTCTGAACAAATGTTGGAAACCAACGATGCCGACAAACTGATGGAATTACAGGCTGAACTGGACAAAATTAGCCACCGTCAGGAAGAAGCGATGCTTGAATGGGAAGAATTATCAGAGCAGGTGTAAGATTTCTAAGTTTTCTGCCCTTCTCCATTGTGAGGAGGGCTTAATTTATGGTAAAATGGTTTTATGAATAAAAGAATGAATGAGTTAGTCGCCTTGCTCAATCGCTATGCGACTGAGTATTATACCAGCGATAATCCGTCGGTTTCAGACAGTGAGTACGACCGCCTTTACCGAGAGTTGG
This sequence comes from Streptococcus mitis, assembly GCF_946188615.1. Classification (GTDB taxonomy): domain Bacteria; phylum Bacillota; class Bacilli; order Lactobacillales; family Streptococcaceae; genus Streptococcus; species Streptococcus mitis_BZ. The sequence goes on along the minus strand of NZ_CAMHVK010000001.1, from coordinate 220,216 downwards.
TTGAGTTAGAAACTGCCTATCCAGATCAAGTGCTAGCAGACAGTCCTACCCATCGTGTCGGTGGCAAGGTTTTAGATGGTTTTGAAAAATACAGTCATCAGTATCCTCTTTATAGTTTGCAGGATGCTTTTTCACGTGAGGAACTTGAAGCTTTTGATGCGCGTGTTCGTAAGGAAGTGGCTCATCCGACCTATATTTGTGAGCTGAAAATTGATGGCTTGTCTATCTCGCTGACTTATGAAAAGGGGATTTTGGTTGCTGGGGCAACACGTGGTGATGGTTCTATTGGTGAAAATATTACAGAAAATCTTAAACGCGTTAAGGACATTCCTTTGACTTTGCCAGAAGAACTAGATATCACAGTTCGTGGAGAATGTTATATGCCACGCGCTTCTTTTGACCAGGTTAACCAAGCTCGACAAGAAAATGGAGAGCCCGAATTTGCTAATCCTCGTAATGCAGCGGCAGGAACCCTGCGACAGTTGGATACAGCAGTAGTTGCCAAGCGCAATCTTGCAACGTTTCTCTATCAAGAAGCCAGCCCTTCAACTCGTGACAGCCAAGAAAAGGTTTTGAAGCACTTAGAACAGCTCGGTTTTGTAGTCAATCCTAAGCGGATTTTGGCTGAAAATATAGATGAAATCTGGAATTTTATCCAAGAAGTAGGAGAGGAACGGGAGAATCTGCCTTATGATATCGATGGTGTGGTGATCAAGGTTAATGACTTAGCAAGCCAAGAAGAACTTGGTTTTACCGTCAAGGCTCCAAAGTGGGCAGTGGCTTACAAGTTTCCTGCTGAAGAAAAAGAAGCTCAATTACTCTCAGTTGACTGGACAGTTGGCCGTACGGGTGTTGTAACCCCAACTGCGAATTTAACACCAGTACAACTAGCTGGTACAACTGTTAGCCGTGCGACCCTGCACAATGTGGATTATATTGCTGAAAAAGATATCCGCAAAGACGACACGGTTATCGTATATAAGGCTGGCGACATCATCCCTGCCGTTTTACGTGTGGTAGAGTCCAAACGGGTTTCTGAAGAAAAACTAGATATCCCTACAAACTGCCCAAGTTGTGAGTCTGACTTGTTGCACTTTGAAGATGAAGTGGCTCTCCGTTGTATAAATCCGCGTTGTCCTGCCCAAATCATGGAAGGTTTGATTCACTTTGCTTCTCGTGATGCTATGAATATTACAGGCCTTGGTCCATCTATTGTTGAGAAACTCTTTGCTGAGAATTTAGTTAGGGATGTGGCGGATATTTATCGTTTGAAAGAAGAAGATTTCCTCCTTTTAGAGGGGGTTAAGGAAAAGTCTGCTTCTAAACTGTATCAGGCCATCCAAGCATCTAAGGAAAACTCAGCTGAGAAACTATTGTTTGGTTTGGGAATTCGCCATGTCGGAAGCAAGGCCAGTCAGCTTTTACTTCAACATTTTCACTCGATTGAAAATCTGGCTCAGGCAGATCCAGAGGAAGTGGCTAGTATTGAAAGTCTGGGTGGTGTGATTGCCAAGAGTCTCCAGACTTATTTTGCGACAGAAGGCTCTGAAATTCTCCTCAGAGAATTGAAAGAAGCTGGGGTCAATCTGGACTATAAAGGACAGACGGTAGTAGCGGATGCAGCCTTGTCAGGTTTGACCGTGGTATTGACTGGAAAATTGGAACGACTCAAGCGCTCAGAAGCTAAAAATAAACTCGAAAGTCTAGGTGCTAAGGTAACAGGCAGTGTTTCTAAAAAGACCGACCTCGTCGTGGCAGGAGCAGATGCTGGAAGTAAACTTCAAAAAGCACAAGAACTTGGTATTGAGGTTCGAGATGAAGCTTGGCTAGAAAGTCTGTAATGATCGTTTAAAAACAGAGTTTGGATAATTTGACTATGTTTGTTAGTCGTGACAAAATCGGCCAAAAAATTATTAGTGAAATAGAAATAAATTAAGAATAGAAAAGGGAAAAACAATGTATAACTACCCTATGCGCATTCATTACCATCGCAAGAATGGTGAATACGACACTTGCTCTTTTGTAAAAAGTCAGGACCAGCGAATCGATTTACTGACTTACCAAGAAGATTATTTTGGAGCCTTATTTAGTTTTGAACACCCAAGTGCCCATGCTTTGGAAAACTTGAATTTTGTGGTTCATACCGGCCAAACTAGTAAAGAGTATGCTATCCGTTTTAATCACTATCCTCTTTTAACAGAGGTATGGATTTTGGAAGGGGATGATAGAATTTATTATTCTGAAAATCCTGCTATTGCCAGTCCTTTCTACAAAAATCAAAATCCTTTTGCCTTTGACAAGGCCATTAACAGTGCTAGTTTTGACCATCATTGGGGTTATCAAGGAGAATTGGGGTGCCGTGTAGAGGACAATCAGGCTCATTTTGATCTTTGGGCTCCAACAGCGACAGAAGTGAAGGTTGTTGTTTATGAATCAGCTGCTAATGATGCACCTGTTTGGAAGACTTTTGAGATGGAGAGAGGCAATAGCTACTCTTATAATCATAAGGACAATACTATTGGTGTCTGGAGTTTGGATGTTGAGGAAGATTTGACTGGTAAGGCTTATCAGTATCAAGTCCAATTCCCTCATCATCAAACACTGACACGTGACCCTTACACAATCGCGACCAGTCCTGATGGCAAACGTTCAGCTATCCTGAGTCATGCAGAAAAGCAAGTTGAAAACTTTGAAGTTAAGCACGGTTCTGATGCTACTTGGCGCTTGGCAAATCCATGTAAGGCAGTTATTTGTGAAATGCACATTCGTGATTTGACCAAATCACCGACCTCAGGTGTGGATGAACATCTTCGAGGAACTTTCTTGGGTGCCGCTCAGACTGGAACAGTTAACCAGTACGGTCAATCAACTGCTTTTGATCACATCAAGAAGATAGGCTACAATTATGTTCAGTTGCAACCAATCGCAGACCGTCACAAAGAATACGATGAGGATGGGAATGTAACCTATAACTGGGGTTATGACCCACAAAACTATAACGCACCAGAAACGAGCCTTTCAACTAATCCAGATGATCCAGCTCAGGTTATTCGTGATTTGAAGACCATGGTTCAAGCTTATCACGATGCAGGTATTGGTGTTATTATGGATGTGGTCTATAACCATACCTTCTCAGTTGTTGATGCACCTTTCCAAACAACTGTCCCTGATTACTATTATCGTATGAATCCAGACGGTACTTTCCAGAATGGAACGGGTGTTGGGAATGAAACTGCCAGTGAACACGAAATGTTCCGCAAGTATATGATTGATTCCCTCTTATACTGGGTGCAGGAATACAATATTGACGGCTTCCGTTTTGATTTGATGGGGATTCATGATGTTAAGACCATGCAGATGATTCGTCAGAGCTTGGATGAAATTGACCCTAACATTATCCTTTATGGAGAAGGATGGGATATGGGAACAGGTCTTGCACCTTATGATAAGGCCAAGAAAGACAATGCCTACCAGATGCCAAATATCGGTTTCTTTAATGACAATCAGCGTGATGCTGTTAAAGGTGGAGAAGTTTATGGCGCTATCAAGTCAGGTTTTGTTAGTGGTGCTGCGACAGAGCCAATTCTAGCCAAAGCAATTCTAGGCAGTCGTGAATTAGGTACCTATACACATCCAAACCAAGTGCTTAACTATGTAGAGGCCCATGACAATTACAATCTTCACGATTTGTTGGCAACCCTACATCCAGACCAAAGTTCAGAGCAAATCATGCGCAAGGTTGAGACTGCCACAGCTATGAACCTACTCATGCAAGGGATGGCCTTTATGGAAATCGGTCAAGAATTTGGTCGTACTAAACTGGTTGCGACTGGTGAGAATGGTGAGTTAACACATGATGATAGAGAACGTGCTATGAATAGCTATAATGCTCCTGATAGTGTGAATCAAGTCAACTGGGACTTGATTAATGAGCGTCAAGATAGTATTGAGTTTATCCGTCAGATGATTCGATTGAAGACAGAAAGCAGTGCCTTTTCTTACCCAACTTATGATGAGATTTACCATCATGTTTTTGTTCATTCAGCCCATGAACATAGTGGTTGGATTGTCTATGAGATTCAAGGGGAAGACCATTTACTGGTTGTATTTAATGCTAAAGGGCAAAACTTCCAGTTTGAAAATGCTGGAAATCTAGAACTATTGGTGACCAATAGCCATTTAAGTGATAAAGACATGGTTGGTGGCGTCAGTGCCAGCGTCTTTAAAGTTTTGTAGAATAGATTTACAATTTAGATTCATTTGTGGTGTTTATCTGTTAATAAAATCAGGAGATTCGTTTCCTGATTTATTTTTTTTTTCTTAAAATTATATTTTTGTTAGCTAAATAACGAACTTTATGATAGTATTATTAAAAAACAATTCGTTTTCAAATCGTTTCTGAAAATTTCTTGATTTACAAGTGAACACATCAGTGAATTTGTTGAAGACTTTCAAAAGATTTTTTTGCAAATTCCGTAATTTACTTGAATCTTCCCTAAAAAGGTAGTATAATAAATCTATAGAAAACGCTTACAGAATTAGGAGGGTGTATGGATAAGAAACAAGCTTTAGAAACCTTTGTGACAGGTGAAAATTTTCACCTCCAGCACTATCTGGGAGCTCATAGGGAAGAAAAAAATGGAGAGTATGGCTATACTTTTCGTGTGTGGGCGCCTAATGCTCAGGCTGTTCACTTGGTAGGGGATTTCACCAATTGGGTTGAAAATCAAATTCTGATGGAACGGAATGAATTTGGAGTATGGGAAGTCTTTACCAGTCTTGCTCAAGAAGGTCAAATTTATAAGTATCATATCACACGTGCAAATGGTCATCAGCTGATGAAGATTGACCCTTTGGCTGTACGGTATGAGGCCCGACCTGGGACTGGTGCTATTTTAACAGATATTCCAGAAAAGAAATGGAAGGATGGCCTCTGGCTAGCCCGTAGAAAACGCTTGAGCTTTGAAGAGCGTCCTGTCAATATTTATGAGGCTCATGCTGGCTCTTGGAAGAGAAATCCGGATGGCAGCCCCTATAGTTTTGCTCAATTGAAAGATGAACTCATTCCTTACTTGGTTGAGATGAATTATACTCACATTGAGTTTATGCCCCTGATGTCTCACCCACTAGGTTTGAGTTGGGGCTATCAGCTTATGGGTTACTTTGCTCTAGAGCATGCCTATGGTCGTCCTGAAGAGTTTCAAGATTTTGTTGAGGAATGTCACTTAAACAATATAGGTGTTATTGTAGACTGGGTACCTGGTCACTTTACTATCAATGATGATGCCTTGGCCTATTATGATGGAACACCGACTTTTGAATACCAAGACCATAATAAGGCTCATAACTACGGTTGGGGAGCACTCAATTTTGACCTTGGAAAGAATGAAGTCCAGTCTTTCTTGATTTCTAGTATTAAGTTTTGGATTGATTTTTATCATTTAGATGGTATTCGCGTGGATGCGGTTAGCAACATGCTCTATCTTGACTACGATGATGCTCCATGGACACCTAATAAAGATGGTGGCAATCTCAACTATGAAGGTTATTATTTCCTTCAACGCTTGAATGATGTGATTAAACTAGTTCATCCAGACGTTATGATGATAGCTGAGGAAAGTTCATCAGCTACTCAGATTACTGACACTAAGGATTCAGATGGTCTAGGATTTGACTATAAATGGAATATGGGTTGGATGAATGACATCCTCCGATTCTACGAAGAAGATCCGATTTATCGTAAATATGACTTTAACCTGGTGACTTTCAGCTTTATGTATGTCTTCAAGGAGAACTATCTCTTACCATTCTCACACGATGAAGTGGTTCATGGCAAGAATAGTATGATGCACAAGATGTGGGGAGATCGTTATAATCAATTCGCAGGCTTGCGTAATCTCTACACTTACCAAATTTGTCACCCTGGTAAGAAATTGCTCTTCATGGGTAGTGAATATGGGCAATTCCTAGAATGGAAATCTGAAGAACAGTTGGAGTGGTCTAACCTAGAAGATCCAATGAATGCTAAGATGAAGTATTTCACTTCTCAGCTAAACCAGTTTTACAAAGACCACCGCTGTCTGTGGGAAATTGATACTAGTTATGATGGCATTGAAATCATCGATGCGGATAATAGAGACCAGAGTGTTCTTTCCTTCATCCGTAAGGGGAAGAAGGATGATATGTTAGTCTGTATCTTTAATATGGCACCTGTTGAACGAAAAGATTTTACAATCGGACTTCCTGTTGCAGGGATTTACGAAGAAGTCTGGAATACTGAGTTAGAAGAGTGGGGAGGCGTTTGGAAAGAACATAATCAAACTGTGCAAACGCAAGAAGAACTATGGAAAGATTATGAGCAGACCTTGACCTTTACCCTACCAGCTATGGGAGCAAGTGTTTGGAAAATCAAACGTCGCTTGAAACCTACTAAAACCGTCACAAGTAAAAACCAAAAAGGAGTAGAAAATGAAGAATGAAATGTTAGCTTTGATTCTTGCTGGTGGGCAAGGAACTCGTCTCGGTAAACTCACTCAAAGCATTGCAAAACCAGCTGTGCAATTTGGTGGGCGCTACCGTATCATTGACTTTGCTCTTTCAAACTGTGCCAACTCAGGCATCAACAATGTTGGAGTCATTACACAGTACCAACCACTTGCTCTCAACAACCATATCGGGAATGGTTCAAGCTGGGGACTAGATGGTATCAATTCTGGTGTCTCTATTCTTCAACCTTATTCTGCAAGTGAAGGAAATCGTTGGTTTGAGGGGACTAGCCACGCCATTTACCAAAATATTGATTATATCGACAGTGTCAACCCTGAGTATGTTTTGATTCTATCTGGAGACCATATCTACAAAATGGATTATGATGATATGCTCCAGTCTCACAAAGATAATAATGCTAGTTTGACAGTCGCAGTTCTTGACGTCCCTCTTAAAGAAGCTAGCCGTTTTGGTATCATGAATACAGATGCAAACAATCGTATTGTTGAATTTGAAGAAAAACCAGCTCAACCTAAATCTACCAAAGCTTCTATGGGAATCTATATCTTTGATTGGCAACGTCTCCGCAATATGCTTGTTGCTGCTGAAAAGAGCAATGTCGATATGTCAGACTTTGGTAAAAATGTCATTCCAAATTACCTTGAGTCAGGTGAAAGTGTTTATGCCTACGAGTTTAATGGCTACTGGAAAGATGTTGGTACGATTGAATCGCTTTGGGAAGCTAACATGGAGTACATTTCTCCAGAAAATGCCTTGGACAGCCGTAACCGTCAATGGAAGATTTACTCAAGAAACTTAATTTCACCACCAAACTTCCTTGGGGCAAATGCTCACGTGGAAGATTCCTTGGTTGTCGATGGCTGTTTCGTAGATGGAACTGTTAAACATTCTATCCTTTCAACAGGTGCGCAAGTTCGCGAAGGGGCAGAAGTAGTAGATTCAGTTATCATGAGTGGTGCAATTGTTGGTCAGGGAGCTAAAATCAAACGTGCCATTATTGGTGAAGGTGCAGTTATTTCTGATGGTGTCGAAATTGATGGAACAGAAGAAGTACAAGTTGTAGGATATGATGAAGTAGTGGGGGTAGCAACAGATGAAGATTGATAAATATTCTGCCATTTTAGGAAACACAGTTGGTTTTCATGATATGTCAACACTGACAGACCACCGTCCAGTAGCTAGTTTGCCATTTGGTGGTAAATATCGCTTGATTGACTTCCCGCTTTCAAGTCTTGCTAATGCTGGTGTCCGTAGTATTTTTGGTATTTTCCAACAAGACAATATCAGTTCAGTCTTTGACCATATCCGTTCAGGGCGTGAGTGGGGCTTGTCAACTCTTCTTAGCCACTACTATCTAGGTATTTACAATACCCGTGTGGAAAGTAGTACAGTTGGAAAAGAATACTACCAACAGCTTCTTACTTATTTGAAACGTTCCGGCTCAAACCAAACAGTGTCACTTAACTGTGATGTTTTGATTAATATTGATCTGAACCAAGTATTCCACCTACACACTACAACAAAAGGTCCAATCACTGTAGTTTATAAAAAACTACCTAAAAAAGATATTTCAGAAGTAAATGCAATCTTAGAAGTGGATGAAACAGACCATGTCCGTTCTCATAAACTCTTTGATAGTAAATCATCAGATGAAGTTTACAATATGTCCACAGATATCTTTGTCGTCGATACACCTTGGTTGATTGAACGCTTAGAAGAAGAAGCTAAGAAAGAACATCCAGAGAAATTGCGTTATGTTTTACGGGATTTGGCGGCAAAAGAAGGGGCTTTTGCCTACGTGTACACAGGTTATCTGGCAAATATTGATTCTGTAGAGTCTTATTACCAAGCTAATAAAGATATGCTTGAATCTCAAAAATTCTACTCTCTATTTACTCCAAACCAAAAGATTTACACAAAGGTAAAAAACGAAGAGCCAACTTATTATGCTAATACATCTAAGGTAAGCACTTCTCAGTTTGCCTCTGGTAGTATCATTGAAGGTCAAGTGGCTAATTCTGTTTTATCACGTAATATTCATGTCCATAAGGATAGCTTGGTTAAAGATAGCATCTTATTCCCTCGTGTTGTTATTGGAGAAGGTGCTCAGGTAGAATATGCTATCTTGGACAAGGGTGTTGAAGTTGCGGATGGAGTTGTGATCCGTGGAACTGCAGAACATCCAGTTGTGGTTAAGAAAGGTGCTAAAGTAACAGAGGATATTCATTCATGAAAATTTTATTTGTAGCAGCTGAGGGTGCACCCTTTTCAAAAACAGGTGGTTTGGGAGACGTCATTGGCGCTCTTCCAAAATCATTGGTAAAAGCGGGACACGAAGTTGCAGTAATTTTACCTTACTATGACATGGTAGAGGCTAAATTTGGCAATCAGATTGAAGATGTTTTTCATTTTGAGGTGAGCGTTGGTTGGCGTAAACAGTACTGTGGGATTAAGAAAACAGTCTTAAACGGCGTGACCTTCTACTTTATTGACAACCAATATTATTTCTTCCGTGGTCATGTTTACGGCGATTTTGATGACGGAGAACGCTTTGCTTTCTTCCAACTAGCTGCCATTGAGGCTATGGAAAGGATTGACTTTATTCCTGATCTTCTCCATGTTCATGACTACCATACAGCTATGATTCCTTTCTTGTTGAAGGAAAAATACCGTTGGATTCAAGCCTATGAGGGCATTAAAACAGTTTTAACCATTCATAATTTAGAATTCCAGGGACAATTTTCAGAAGGAATGTTATGGGATTTGTTTGGAGTCGGCTTTGAACGTTACGCTGATGGCACCCTTCGCTGGAACAACTGTCTGAATTGGATGAAGGCAGGTATTCTCTATGCGGACCGTGTTTCAACCGTTTCACCTAGTTATGCTCATGAAATTATGACCAGTCAGTTCGGATGTAACTTGGATCAGATTCTTCGAATGGAGTCTGGTAAGGTATCTGGTATCGTGAATGGGATTGATGCTGACCTGTATAATCCTCAGACGGATGCCCTATTAGATTATCATTTTAATCAGGAAGATTTGTCTGGGAAGGCCCAAAACAAGGCAAAATTGCAAGAGAGAGTAGGCTTGCCAGTTAGAGCTGATGTTCCACTGGTGGGAATTGTTTCTCGTTTGACACGTCAAAAAGGTTTTGATGTGGTGGTCGAAAGTCTGCACCATCTCTTGCAAAATGATGTTCAGATTGTTCTTTTGGGAACTGGCGATCCAGCATTTGAAGGAGCTTTCTCATGGTTTGCTCAAATCTATCCAGACAAGCTATCAGCAAATATCACTTTTGATGTCAAACTAGCTCAAGAAATCTACGCTGCTTGTGACCTCTTCCTCATGCCGAGTCGTTTTGAACCGTGTGGCTTGTCTCAGATGATGGCGATGCGTTACGGAACCTTGCCATTGGTCCATGAAGTTGGTGGCTTGCGAGATACCGTTAAAGCCTTTAATCCAATCGAAGGAAGCGGTACTGGCTTTAGCTTTGACAATCTATCTCCTTACTGGTTGAATTGGACTTTCCAAACAGCATTGGACTTGTATAGAAATCATCCTGACGTTTGGAGAAATCTACAAAAACAAGCTATGGTGTGTGATTTCTCATGGGATACAGCCTGCAAGTCATATCTTGACTTGTACCATAGTTTAGTTAATTAATAGATAAAATCGTATGATGACTTCATACGATTTTTGGGCTGTTTAGAGAGGAGAACTGATGCTTCAAGTAAAAGGCTTGTGTGTTATGGATGTGGATGGAACCTTAATCCTAGAAGAAGTAATTGATTTGTTTGGAAGAGAGGTAGGTCGTGAGGAGGAAATTTCGCTGATTACAAGTCGGGCAATGCGAGGAGAGTTAGACTTTGAAAGAAGTTTACGAGACAGAGTGTCCTTCTTGGAAGGTCTTCCTATTTCGGCCTTTGATAAAGTCTTCAACTCTATTCATCTAACGCCAAATGCCCAGGAATTCATTTCCATTCTCCAAAAGAACGCCATCCTAGTTGGTCTGGTGTCTGGTGGCTTTACACCAATAGTTGAAAAATTAGCAAAATCTCTAGGGATTGCCTATTTCTCTGCAAACCAACTTGAAGTCAAAGGTGGCTTTCTAACAGGGGAATTAGTTGGACAAATTATCAGTCCCGAGGTCAAAAAAGAGACTCTGGAAAAATGGAGAGAGAAACTAAAACTTTCTAAAGAAAGAACGATTGCAATCGGTGACGGGGCCAATGATCTATTTATGTTGAAGTCAGCAGGATTGGGAATCGCCTTTTGTGGCAAAGAAGTACTCAAAAAAGAAATACCGAATCATGTTGACAAGAGGGATTTTTTAGAAGTTCTTCCTTTGATTGACTGTTTAGAGTGAGGGAAAATATGAAGATTGTAATTGCACCAGATTCATTTAAGGAAAGCTTGTCCGCTCAACAAGTAGCTGAAGCAATAAAAAGAGGCTTCCAACAATCGATAGCAGATGTAGAATGTCTCCTCTGTCCTGTTGGTGATGGTGGCGAAGGTACAGTAGATGCTATTCGGCATTCTATTGACCTTGAAGAAAAATGGATCCAAGTGACAGGACCTTTTGGACAAAAAGAAGAAATACGCTATTTTCAAAAAGGGGAACTGGCTCTATTTGAAGTTGCCGACTTGGTTGGCCTTGGAAAAATTCCGATAGAGAAACGAAATCCACTTCAAATCCAAACTCGTGGTATTGGAGAGTTGATTCGCCACCTCATTGCTCAAGGGATTAAAGATATCTATATCGGAGTTGGTGGTACGGCCAGTAATGACGGAGGAATTGGGATCGCTGCTGGATTGGGTTATCAATTTTATGATAAGGATGGAAATGTCTTGCCTGCATGCGGTCAATCCTTACTAAAATTAGCTTCTGTTTCAACAGAAAATCGCTATGAAATTCCAGAAGATGTTCAAATTCGTATTTTAGCAGATGTCACGAGTCCCTTATGTGGTTATCAAGGTGCGACCTACACGTTTGGCAAGCAAAAAGGCCTAGATCCTACTATGTTTGATGCCGTAGATCAAGCAATCCAATATTTTTATGAAAAACTCTCACCTGCAACATTGGAATTTAAAGGAGCAGGAGCTGGCGGAGGCATTGCTGGCGGTTTGTGTGCCTTTGCTTCGGCCAATATTGTGTCTGGAATTGATACCTGCTTGAACTTAATCAACTTTGATAAGAAAGTTTCACATGCTGACTTGGTTATTGTTGGAGAAGGAAGGCTAGATCGTCAAAGTTTAGCAGGGAAAGCGCCTATAGGTGTTGCAAAAAGAACCCCTGTCGGAGTTCCTGTCATTGCTATTTGTGGTAGTATTGCTGAGGATTTACCTTCCCTACCATTTGAAAATATCCAAGCTGCCTTTTCTATTTTAGAGAAAAGTGAACCTCTAGAAGATAGTTTGAAAAATGCCAGTCTCTATTTGGAGCACACGGCTGCCAATATTGGGCATTTATTAAATATGCGCAAGATTTAGCCAAACCATTTCTTCCAGATGGATGTTTTGGCTGGTTCTTCCTTTTTAACTTCCCAAAGTTTTGCAAAAGCAAGTCGAAGGTTCTTTTCTTCTACTTGAACTGGTGCATTGCTATGGATAATCAGGCCAAAAGGAGAAGAAGTATGCTCTTCAGATACAATGGTAGCTTGACTATCAGTTTCTTTAGCTTCTTTTAAGTAGAAAACTTGCTTGTCAAATTCGATATTTGGAGAAATCTTTACAAATAGTGGCTCTGCTGTTTCCTGAAGATTTTCTAAAATAGATAAAAAGCCTTTTTCTAACTGAGGGCTATTTGCTGTGTCAATATCTGCATATCCAAGAACTCTTTCCTCAAAGGTACCAAGATAGCGTCTTTGCTCATCCGGATTTAGTTTTGGCCCACCATGAGCTTTTTCAAGTAATTGTTTTGATAAATCTGTCATAAAAACAGTATATCATAAAAGTTAGAATAAAACAGACAAAAGAAAGCGATTACTTTATAAAGTTAAGGAAAATTTGCACAAAGATAACGTTTTTTCTTGAAAAAGGAGGGGTTTTAAGGTATTATAGAGGTGTAAAAAATTTAACTCATAAGGAGAGTAAAAAATGTCAATTATTACTGATGTTTACGCTCGCGAAGTCCTAGACTCACGCGGTAACCCAACACTTGAAGTAGAAGTTTACACTGAATCAGGTGCTTTCGGACGTGGTATGGTTCCATCAGGAGCTTCTACTGGTGAACACGAAGCAGTTGAACTTCGCGACGGTGACAAATCTCGTTACGGTGGTCTTGGTACACAAAAAGCTGTTGACAACGTAAACAACATCATTGCTGAAGCTATCATCGGCTACGATGTACGTGATCAACAAGCTATCGACCGTGCTATGATCGCTCTTGACGGTACTCCTAACAAAGGTAAATTGGGTGCAAACGCAATCCTTGGTGTGTCTATCGCTGTTGCTCGTGCTGCTGCTGACTACCTTGAAATCCCACTTTACAGCTACCTTGGTGGATTCAACACTAAAGTTCTTCCAACTCCAATGATGAACATCATCAACGGTGGTTCTCACTCTGACGCTCCAATCGCTTTCCAAGAGTTCATGATCTTGCCAGTTGGTGCGCCAACATTTAAAGAAGCTCTTCGTTACGGTGCTGAAATCTTCCACGCTCTTAAGAAAATCCTTAAATCACGTGGTTTGGAAACTGCCGTAGGTGACGAAGGTGGATTCGCTCCTCGTTTCGAAGGAACTGAAGACGGTGTTGAAACTATCCTTGCTGCGATCGAAGCTGCTGGATATGTTCCAGGTAAAGACGTATTTATCGGATTTGACTGTGCTTCATCAGAATTCTACGATAAAGAACGTAAAGTTTACGACTACACTAAATTTGAAGGTGAAGGCGCTGCTGTTCGTACATCTGCAGAACAAATCGACTACCTTGAAGAATTGGTTAACAAATATCCAATCATCACTATCGAAGATGGTATGGATGAAAACGACTGGGATGGTTGGAAAGCTCTTACTGAACGTCTTGGTAAGAAAGTACAACTTGTTGGTGACGACTTCTTCGTAACAAACACTGACTACCTTGCACGTGGTATCCAAGAAGGTGCTGCTAACTCAATCCTTATCAAAGTTAACCAAATCGGTACTCTTACTGAAACTTTTGAAGCTATCGAAATGGCTAAAGAAGCTGGTTACACTGCAGTTGTATCACACCGTTCAGGTGAAACTGAAGATTCAACAATCGCTGACATCGCAGTTGCAACTAACGCAGGACAAATCAAGACTGGTTCACTTTCACGTACAGACCGTATCGCTAAATACAACCAATTGCTTCGCATTGAAGACCAACTTGGTGAAGTAGCTGAATACCGTGGATTGAAATCATTCTACAACTTGAAAAAATAATCGTTGATTTAACAACGTTTCTAGCCCCTCGGATTTTATCCGAAGGGCTATTTTTCTATTCAGGGGGCAAAAAAGGGGCAAAATTTTTTAAAAAGGTTAATTCACACAAATACGATTCAGCTAATATAATTGAAAATGATGGAAAAAAGGGTGAATTTATGATATACTTTAACGTAGGACCTTTTTAGAAATTTTGAAAGAGTATAAAAAATTTAAAATGAGAAAAATTGTTATCAATGGTGGCTTCCCTCTGCAAGGTGAGATTACCATTAGTGGCGCAAAAAATAGTGTAGTAGCTTTGATTCCAGCTATTATTTTGGCAGATGATGTTGTAACTTTGGATTGTGTTCCAGATATTTCCGATGTTGCTAGTCTTGTCGAAATTATGGAGTTAATGGGGGCTACTGTTAAGCGTTATGACGATGTGTTAGAGATTGATCCAAGAGGTGTTCAAAATATTCCAATGCCTTATGGGAAAATCAATAGTCTTCGTGCATCTTATTATTTTTATGGAAGTCTTTTAGGTCGCTTTGGTGAAGCTACTGTTGGTTTACCTGGTGGATGTGATTTGGGACCTCGCCCTATTGATCTACATCTTAAGGCTTTTGAAGCTATGGGAGCTACTGTTAGCTACGAGGGTGATAACATGAAGTTATCTGCTAAAGATACAGGACTTCACGGCGCAAGTATTTACATGGATACGGTTAGTGTCGGTGCGACGATTAATACGATGATTGCTGCGGTTAAAGCAAATGGTCGTACTATTATTGAAAATGCAGCCCGAGAACCTGAGATTATTGATGTTGCCACTCTCTTAAATAATATGGGTGCTCATATCCGTGGTGCTGGAACCAATATTATCATTATTGATGGTGTTGACAGATTACACGGAACCCGTCATCAGGTGATTCCAGACCGTATTGAAGCAGGAACATATATTTCTTTAGCTGCTGCAGTCGGTAAGGGAATTCGTATTAATAATGTTCTTTATGAACACTTAGAAGGATTCATCGCTAAGTTGGAAGAAATGGGAGTGAGAATGACTGTATCGGAGGACAGTATTTTTGTCGAAGAACAGTCTAATTTGAAAGCAATTAATATTAAGACAGCTCCTTACCCAGGCTTTGCTACTGACTTGCAACAACCAATTACTCCTCTCTTGTTAACAGCAGAGGGTCGTGGTACCATTATTGATACCATTTATGAAAAACGAGTAAACCATGTTTTTGAACTAGCAAAGATGGACGCAGATATTACGACTACAAACGACCATATTTTATATACTGGTGGCCGTAGTTTACGTGGTGCAAATGTAAAAGCTACTGACCTTAGAGCTGGGGCCACACTTGTCATTGCTGGTTTAATGGCTGAAGGCAAAACTGAAATTACAAATATTGAGTTCATCTTACGTGGTTATTCAGATATTATTGAAAAATTACGTAATCTAGGAGCGGATATTACACTTGTTGAAGAATAAACCGTAGAGGTGTTTATGAATATTTGGACCAAATTAGCAATGTTTTCTTTTTTTGAAACGGATCGCTTGTATTTGCGTCCTTTCTTTTTTAATGATAATCAGGACTTCCATGAGATAGCTTCAAATCCAGAAAATCTCCAATTTATTTTCCCGACTCAAGCAAGTTTGGAAGAAAGTCAATATGCAATGGCCAATTATTTTATGAAATCTCCATTAGGAGTATGGGCTATTTGTGACAAGAAAACTGAAAAAATGATTGGTTCAATTAAGTTTGAAAAGCTAGATGAAATTAAAAAAGAAGCAGAACTTGGTTATTTTTTGAGAAAAGATGTGTGGTGTCAAGGTTTTATGACTGAAGTTGTAAAAAAACTTTGCCAGCTTTCTTTTGAGGAACTTGGTTTAAAACAATTATCTATCATTACCCACCTTGAAAATGAAGCTAGCCAAAAGGTTGCTCTTAAGTCTGGATTTCGATTGATTCGTCAGTTTAAAGGAAGTGATCGCTATACAAGGAAAATGCGAGATTATCTTGAGTTTCGCTTTGTAAAGGGAGAAATTAATGAGTAAACACCAAGAAATTCTAAGTTATTTGGAAGAATTACCTGTTGGTAAAAGAGTCAGTGTTCGAAGCATTTCCAATCATCTAGGAGTCAGTGATGGAACGGCTTATCGAGCCATTAAAGAAGCTGAAAATCGTGGAATTGTAGAGACTCGTCCAAGAAGTGGTACTATCCGTGTTAAATCTCAGAAAGTTGCTATAGAGAGATTAACGTTTGCTGAAATTGCTGAAGTGACCTCTTCTGAGGTTCTGGCTGGTCAAGAAGGTTTAGAGAGAGAATTTAGTAAGTTCTCAATCGGTGCCATGACTGAGCAAAATATCTTATCTTACCTTCATGATGGGGGACTTTTGATTGTTGGCGACCGGACTCGTATTCAATTATTAGCGCTGGAGAATGAAAATGCAGTTCTGGTTACAGGTGGATTTCAGGTTCATGATGATGTGCTTAAACTGGCCAATCAAAAAGGGATTCCTGTTCTGAGAAGCAAGAATGACACTTTTACCATTGCGACCATGATCAATAAAGCCCTCTCAAATGTCCAAATCAAGACTGATATTCTGACAGTTGAGAAACTTTATCGCCCGAGTCATGAGTATGGTTTTCTGAGAGAAACCGACACCGTTAAAGATTATTTGGACTTGGTACGTAAGAATCGTAGCAGTCGTTTCCCTGTTATCAATCAACATCAGGTCGTTGTTGGGGTTGTTACTATGAGAGATGCGGGTGATAAGTCACCAAGTACCACAATTGATAAAGTCATGTCTCGTAGCCTATTTTTGGTTGGATTATCAACAAATATTGCCAATGTGAGTCAACGGATGATTGCAGAAGACTTTGAAATGGTACCAGTTGTTCGGAATAATCAAACCTTGCTTGGAGTTGTGACACGACGAGATGTCATGGAGAAGATGAGTCGTTCCCAAGTTTCTGCTCTACCTACTTTTTCTGAGCAAATTGGTCAAAAACTTTCTTACCACCATGATGAAGTAGTGATTACAGTGGAACCCTTTATGCTAGAGAAGAACGGTGTTTTGGCTAATGGTGTATTGGCAGAAATCTTGACCCACATGACTCAAGATTTAGTTGTGAATAGCGGGCGCAATCTCATTATCGAGCAGATGCTGATCTACTTTTTACAGGCTGTTCAGATAGATGATATACTGCGCATTCAAGCACGCATTATCCATCATACTAGACGATCAGCTATTATTGACTACGATATTTATCATGGTCATCAGATTGTTTCAAAAGCAAATGTGACTGTTAAAATTAATTAGAAACTAGGAGAAAAAATGATAACATTAAAATCAGCTCGTGAAATCGAAGCTATGGATAAAGCCGGTGATTTCCTCGCAAGTATTCATATCGGCTTACGTGATTTGATTAAGCCTGGCGTTGACATGTGGGAAGTTGAAGAATACGTTCGCCGTCGTTGCAAGGAAGAAAATTTCCTTCCACTTCAGATTGGGGTCGACGGTGCCATGATGGACTATCCTTATGCTACCTGTTGCTCTCTTAACGATGAAGTAGCTCACGCTTTCCCTCGTCACTATATCTTGAAAGATGGTGATTTGCTCAAGGTTGATATGGTTTTGGGAGGTCCTATTGCCAAATCTGATTTGAATGTCTCAAAATTAAACTTCAACAATGTCGAGCAAATGAAAAAATACACTCAGAGCTATTCTGGTGGTCTAGCAGACTCATGTTGGGCTTACGCCGTTGGTACACCGTCTGAAGAAGTGAAAAACTTGATGGATGTAACCAAAGAAGCTATGTACAAAGGGATTGAGCAAGCTGTTGTTGGCAATCGTATCGGTGATATTGGTGCAGCCATTCAAGAATACGCTGAAAGCCGTGGTTACGGTGTAGTGCGTGATTTGGTTGGTCATGGTGTTGGTCCAACAATGCACGAAGAACCAATGGTTCCTAACTATGGTATTGCAGGCCGCGGACTCCGTCTCCGTGAAGGCATGGTACTAACCATTGAACCCATGATTAATACAGGAGACTGGGAAATCGACACAGATATGAAGACCGGCTGGGCGCATAAAACCATCGACGGTGGATTGTCATGTCAGTATGAACACCAATTCGTGATTACAAAAGATGGGCCTGTTATCTTGACTAGTCAAGGTGAAGAAGGAACTTATTAGTAAAAAGTGAAAAGACTACTAGAAGTTGATTTTATAAAGAATTTACTAGAACTTTTCATAATAAAGCGCATTATATCAAGTTTTAAGGGCTGATGTGATGCGTTTTTCTGATTTCAAGATTCTTACGTCAATCTCTTGTACGTTATGTTGATTTTAAAACCAAAATTCTTCTAAAATGCTACACTTCAGGTTAAAAAAACGACATTTCAGATTTTCTGTTCCAGAAATAGCTATCACTATGATATAATTATTTTATGATTATTACTATTCCTATAAAAAACCATAAAGATATTGGCACACCATCTGATTCAGTCGTTGTTCTCGGCTATTTTGATGGTATACACAAGGGGCATCAAGAACTATTTCGTGTTGCCAACAAGGTTGCGAGAAAGGATTTATTACCTATCGTAGTTATGACCTTTAATGAATCTCCAAAGATTGCTTTAGAGCCTTATCATCCTGACCTATTTTTGCATATTTTGAATCCTGCTGAGCGTGAAAGAAAATTAAAGCGTGAAGGTGTAGAAGAATTATATCTCCTTGATTTTAGTAGTCAATTTGCTAGTCTCACCGCAGAAGAATTTTTTGCGACTTATATTAAGGCTATGAATGCTAAAATTATTGTTGCAGGTTTTGATTATACATTTGGTTCTGACAAAAAAACGGCAGAAGATTTAAAGAATTACTTTGATGGAGAAGTTATCATTGTTCCACCTGTAGAAGATGAGAAAGGAAAGATTAGTTCAACTCGTATCCGTCAAGCTATTTTAGATGGAAACGTGAAAGAAGCAGGAGAACTTTTGGGGGCACCGCTTCCATCCAGAGGTATGGTGGTTCATGGTAACGCTCGTGGTCGTACGATTGGTTATCCAACAGCTAATTTGGTGCTTTTAGACCGTACTTATATGCCAGTAGATGGCGTTTATGTTGTTGATGTTGAGATTCAAAGACAAAAGTATCGTGCTATGGCTAGTGTTGGAAAAAATGTGACCTTTGATGGAGAAGAAGCACGTTTTGAAGTCAATATTTTTGATTTTAATCAAGATATTTATGGTGAAACCGTTATGGTTTATTGGCTTGATCGTATTCGAGATATGACCAAATTTGACTCAGTCGACCAATTAGTGGATCAGTTAAAGGCTGATGAAGAAGTAGCTCGAAATTGGTCTTAAGAGTTTGGGTAATTAAAAAAGAGGTTGTCTGTAACCCAAAAGATAGATGATGTAGTCTAACTTTTGAGGTCACTACAAGACCTCTTTTTATTCTTTTTCAAAGGTAAATCCTTCTCCAAGGATTTCGTGAGCTTCTGTAATAGTTATAAAGGCTTGAGGATCAATTCGATGAATCATTTCCTTCATTTTCACAATTTCATTCCTTCCGACAATACAGTAGATAATCTTCAAATCTTTTTGACTATAGTAGCCTTGACCTGAGATGAAAGTAACACCTCTTCCTAGGTCATCATTAATCGCCTTAGCAAGTTGGTCAGGACGTTTCGTAATAATCATAAATCCTTTACCTGCATAGCCACCTTCGCCGATCAAATCAATAACACGAGAAACGATAAAATCAAATAAGAGCGTGTAGGAAACCAATCTCAAATCTTTGAAGATTAGGAGAATAAGCATGAGAATACAAAAATCTAAGATAAAGAGCAGTTTTCCCATGGATATATGAGTGTATTTGTTGAGAATACGAGCTAGAATATCAGTACCACCAGTTGTACCTCCAGCATTAAAGATAATTCCAAGACCAATTCCCAATAGAATCCCAGCTATAAGGGCAGTGATTAGTAAATCACCTTGAAGATCAATATGAAGGGGAATACGTTCAAAGAAGGCCAACCAGGCGGACAAGGCTAAGGTTCCTAGTAAACTAGAATAGAGGGATTTTGCTCCAAAAATCTTCCAAGCTAGCATGAAAAGGGGAATGTTAATCAGTAAATTCATGAGAGAAACAGGGATTTTAAAAAGATAAAAGGTGATAAGGGTAATACCGGTCGCCCCTCCTTCAAAGAGATGATGAGGAACTACAAAATAAGTTAGACCAAAAGCATAGATAGCAGCACCTAGTAAAATGGTTAAAATGGGATAAATTTTTTTAATCATAGGGACCTCTTTTCTTATAAGTAGATTATATCAAATTTTTAAGGAAAATTTGAATGACTCCATTAGGATTTTTAATCTTTTTTTGATATAATTAAAAGTAAGAAAACCAATCTGAATCCTAAAATAGAAAGATTGATACTATGACAAAAATTAAAATTGTAACCGATTCATCTGTTACTATTGAACCTGAACTAGTAAAACAATTAGATATCACTGTTGTTCCGTTATCTGTAATGATTGATAATGTTGTTTATTCTGATGCGGATTTGAAAGAAGAAGGTAAATTTCTTCAGTTGATGCAAGCAAGTAAAAATCTTCCGAAAACAAGTCAGCCACCTGTAGGTGTCTTTGCTGAAGTTTTTGAAGACCTATGCAAAGATGGTAGCCAGATTCTTGCTATTCATATGTCTCATGCCCTTTCTGGTACTGTAGAAGCGGCTCGTCAAGGTGCTAGCTTATCTACTGCCGATGTGACAGTTATTGATAGTTCCTTCACTGACCAAGCCTTGAAATTCCAAGTTGTTGAGGCTGCAAAATTAGCGCAAGAAGGCAAAGAGTTGGAGGAAATCTTATCTCATGTAGAAGAGGTTAAAAACCACACAGAACTCTATATTGGCGTTTCAACTTTGGAAAATTTAGTAAAAGGTGGACGAATTGGCCGTGTAACTGGATTGTTGAGCTCACTTCTCAATATACGTGTTGTCATGCAGATGAAAGATCATGAATTGCAGCCAATCGTTAAAGGTCGTGGAGCTAAAACTTTTAAAAAATGGTTAGATGAGTTGATAACATCACTCTCTGAACGTTCTGTAGCAGAGATTGGAATTTCATATTCTGGTAGTGCTGATTGGGCAAAAGAGATGAAAGAAAGATTACAAGCTTATGTTGAAAAGCCTATTTCAGTTTTGGAAACAGGCTCTATTATTCAAACTCACACGGGTGAGAATGCTTGGGCTATTTTAGTACGTTACCATTCCTAAAAAAATAAAGAAAATGGGAAGAAATAGCGTTTTTAACTTGACCTAAAAGGGATTTTAGGATATGATTATATTTGTTAATTAGAAATAAAATTGGAGGAATCATTAACATGGCAAACAAACAAGATTTGATCGCTAAAGTAGCAGAAGCTACAGAATTGACTAAGAAAGACTCAGCAGCAGCAGTTGAAGCTGTATTCGCAGCAGTAACTGAGTACCTTGCAGCTGGTGAAAAAGTTCAATTGATTGGTTTTGGTAACTTTGAAGTTCGTGAGCGTGCTGCACGTAAAGGTCGCAACCCACAAACTGGTAAAGAAATCAAAATTGCAGCTTCTAAAGTTCCAGCATTCAAAGCTGGTAAAGCTCTTAAGGACGCTGTTAAATAATCAACCTTCCAAAAGCCTATTGTATCAAGCTTTCTAGCTTGGGCAGTAGGCTTTTTTTGTGTATAGGGGGCAAAAAAGGGCCAGAATGTGAATGAACTAATACCGGAACAAATCTTTCAAATACAGGCTAATTCAAATTGCGTAGCAGAAATCATACAAATGAAATTGATTATAGTAAAATGGAATTAGAATTATTAAGAAAGTTGGTTTTTTATTGGAAACGATAGTATTTTCAATCTCCGTTTTTTTAGCAGGGATTTTGTCCTTCTTTTCCCCTTGCATTTTTCCTCTGTTACCTGTTTATACTGGAATTTTGCTGGATGATCAGGAAAGTGCAAAAAGCTTTTCTTTGTTTGGGAGAAAGGTTGCCTGGTCAGGTCTGATTCGAACTCTCTGCTTTATCGCAGGCATTTCACTCATTTTCTTTATTCTAGGATTCGGTGCTGGTTACTTTGGTAATATTCTCTATGCCAATTGGTTTCGCTATACCATGGGAACAATTATTATCATTTTAGGCCTTCACCAGATGGAAATTTTTCATTTTAAGAAATTAGAGGTTCAAAAAAGCTTTACTTTTAAGAAATCAGAAGCTAATCGTTATTGGTCAGCCTTTTTACTCGGTATTACTTTTAGCTTTGGTTGGACGCCTTGTATTGGTCCTGTTTTGAGTTCTGTTTTAGCGCTTGCGGCTTCTGGAGGAAATGGCGCTTGGCAAGGTGCAATCTATACCTTGATTTACACTCTGGGGATGGCAATTCCTTTCTTGCTTTTAGCTCTAGCTTCAGGTGTAGTAATGCCTTATTTTAGTAAAATTAAACGTCATATGATGCTACTGAAGAAAATTGGTGGTTTACTCATTATTTTAATGGGAATTTTATTACTATTAGGACAAGTAAATGTTCTAGCTGGAATTTTTGAATAAAGGAGAAAAAGATGAAAAAAGTAATGTTTGCTGGCTTAAGCCTCTTGTCATTAGTCGTATTGATAGCCTGTGGTGAGGAAGAGACTAAAAAGACTCAAGCTCCACAACAAGCCCCAAAACAGCAGCAACAAACGCCTGTACAACAAATTGCTGTTGGGAAAGAGGCTCCAGACTTCACCTTGCAATCTATGGATGGTAAAGAAGTTAAGTTATCTGATTATAAGGGGAAAAAAGTCTACTTGAAGTTTTGGGCTTCATGGTGTGGTCCATGTAAGAAAAGTATGCCTGAGTTGATGGAATTAGCGGCGAAACCAGATCGTGATTTTGAAATTCTTAGTGTCATTGCACCAGGAATTCAAGGTGAAAAAACTGTCGAGCAATTCCCACAATGGTTCCAAGATCAAGGCTATAAGGATATCCCAGTTCTTTATGACACAAAAGCAACTACATTCCAAGCTTATCAAATTCGAAGCATTCCTACAGAATACCTGATTGACAGTCAAGGAAAGATTGGAAAGATACAATTTGGTGTTATTAGCAACGCGGATGCAGAAGCAGCCTTTAAAGAAATGAACTAGAATAGATAAAAATCTGATTACAAGAGAGTAGTCAGATTTTTTTAGAAAATTATTTTATAAATATTCACAAATATCCTATATTTATGGTAAAATAGAATCATCATTTTATTTTGGAGTCAAAGATGAATATATTTAGAACAAAGAATGTTAGTTTGGATAAAACGGAGATGCACAGGCATTTGAAGTTATGGGATTTGATTTTGTTAGGTATCGGAGCCATGGTAGGGACAGGTGTCTTTACTATAACAGGTACTGCAGCCGCAACTCTAGCGGGTCCAGCGCTAGTGATTTCAATCGTCATTTCTGCCTTGTGTGTGGGATTATCAGCCCTCTTTTTTGCAGAATTTGCTTCGCGAGTACCCGCTACAGGTGGTGCCTACAGCTATCTCTATGCTATTTTAGGAGAATTCCCAGCTTGGTTGGCTGGTTGGTTAACCATGATGGAATTCATGACAGCCATATCTGGTGTGGCTTCGGGTTGGGCAGCTTATTTTAAAGGCTTGCTCTCTCAATACGGGATAGCCCTTCCTCAGGTTTTAAATGGTACCTTTAATCCTCAAGCAGGGACATTTGTTGATTTATTGCCTATTCTTGTCTTGGTTCTAGTTACCTCGCTGGTTTTACTTAATGCTAAGGCGGCCTTACGCTTTAATTCTATTCTAGTGATTTTGAAATTTTCCGCTTTAGCTCTCTTTGTTTTAGTAGGAATTTGGCATATCAAACTTGATAACTGGAGTAATTTTGCCCCTTATGGTTTTGGCCAAATATATGGTGCTAGTACGGGTATTATGGCTGGGGCGTCCTTGATGTTCTTTGGTTTTTTGGGGTTTGAATCCATCTCTATGGCTGTAGATGAGGTCAAGACTCCTCAAAAAAATATTCCTAGAGGGATTGTCTTATCGCTTTCTATCGTAACTATTCTTTATGCCTTGGTGACTCTTGTTTTGACTGGTGTGGTTCACTATAGTCACCTAAATGTCGACGATGCCGTTGCCTTTGCTCTTCGCAGCATTGGGATTAGTTGGGCAGCCAACTATGTGTCATTAGTGGCTATTTTGACCTTGATTACGGTTTGTATCTCGATGACCTATGCCCTATCGCGTATGATTTACAGTTTAGCGCGTGACGGCTTGATGCCTGCTACCTTTAAAGAACTAACCAAAACAAGCAAGGTACCAAAAAATGCTACTATCTTGACCGGTCTAGCTTCAGCAGTAGCAGCAGGAATGTTCCCTCTTGCTAGTATCGCAGCCTTCTTAAATATTTGTACCTTGGCCTACTTGATCATGCTGGCTTATGGTCTGATTCGTTTACGGAAAGAAAAAGGAATGCCCAAAGCTGGAGAATTTAAAACACCATTAGTACCCTTATTACCTATTTTATCAATCATCATTTGTTTATCCTTTATGTTGCAGTATAATATGGAAACCTGGATTGCTTTCCTAGTTGCATTGTTGATAGGAAGTATCATTTACTTTTCTTATGGCTATAAGCATTCTACCATAGAAGAATAAAGTGAGAATCTGTTGAGTTATTGAAACTCAGCAGATTTTTATATGTGAAAGAAATTTCAAATTTTTTCTAAAAATAGCTTGACAGATTAAATTTTTAGGAGTAGAATGTTTACCAGTTAATTAAATAGTTAAGGAGTTATCTATGAAGAAAAAAAGTTTATTTTTAGTATTGTTAAGTGTCTTTCTTTTGTGTTTAAGTGCTTGTGGGCAGAAGGAAAGTCAGACAGGGAAAGGGATGAAAATTGTAACAAGTTTTTATCCTGTCTATGCTATGGTCAAGGAAGTATCTGGTGACTTGAATGATGTTCGGATGATTCAGTCAAGTAGTGGGATTCACTCCTTTGAACCTTCGGCAAATGATATCGCAGCCATCTATGATGCAGATGTCTTTGTTTACCATTCGCATACGCTCGAATCTTGGGCAGGAAGCCTGGATCCCAATCTAAAAAAATCTAAAGTTAAGGTTTTAGAGGCTTCTGAAGGAATGACCTTAGACCGTGTTCCTGGGCTAGAAGATGTGGAAGCAGGTGATGGAGTTGATGAAAAAACGCTTTACGATCCTCACACTTGGCTAGATCCTGAAAAAGCTGGAGAAGAAGCCCAAATTATCGCTGATAAACTTTCAGAGGTGGATAGTGAACATAATGAAACTTACCAGAAAAATGCGCAAGCCTTTATCAAAAAAGCTCAAGAACTAACTAAGAAATTCCAGCCTAAATTTGAAAAAGCGACTCAGAAAACGTTTGTAACACAACATACAGCTTTTTCTTATCTGGCGAAGCGATTTGGACTTAATCAACTTGGTATTGCAGGTATCTCTCCTGAACAAGAACCAAGTCCACGACAACTAACAGAAATTCAGGAATTTGTTAAAACTTATAAGGTTAAAACGATTTTTACAGAAAGTAATGCTTCTTCAAAAGTAGCTGAAACTCTTGTCAAATCAACAGGTGTGGGTCTTAAAACTCTGAATCCTTTAGAGGCAGACCCACAAAATGACAAGACTTATCTAGAAAATCTTGAAGAAAATATGAGTGTTCTAGCAGAAGAATTAAAGTGAGGAAAGAATGAAAATCAATAAAAAATATGTAGCAGGTTCAGTGGCAGTTCTTGCCCTAAGTGTTTGTTCCTATGAACTTGGTCGTTACCAAGCTGGTCAAGTTAAGAAAGATTCTAATCGAGTAGCTTATATAGATGGTGATCAGGCTGGTCAAAAGGCAGAAAATTTGACACCAGATGAAGTCAGTAAGAGAGAGGGAATCAACGCAGAACAAATTGTTATCAAGATTACGGATCAAGGTTATGTGACCTCTCATGGAGATCATTATCATTACTATAATGGCAAGGTTCCTTATGATGCCATCATCAGTGAAGAACTCCTCATGAAAGATCCGAATTATCAGTTGAAGGATTCAGACATTGTCAATGAAATCAAGGGTGGTTATGTAATTAAGGTAGACGGGAAATACTATGTTTACCTCAAGGATGCCGCCCATGCGGACAATATTCGTACAAAAGAAGAGATTAAACGTCAGAAGCAGGAACATAGTAGTAATCACGGGGGTGGTTCTAACGATCAGGCAGTAGTTGCAGCCAGAGCTCAGGGCCGCTATACAACGGATGATGGGTATATCTTCAATGCATCTGATATCATTGAGGACACGGGTGATGCCTATATCGTTCCTCATGGCAATCACTTCCACTATATTCCGAAGAGTGATTTGTCTGCCAGTGAATTAGCTGCTGCCCAAGCCTTCTTATCTGGGAAAGGTGGCCAATTAAGTACGGTTGAATATCGTTCAAGTAGAGCTGAAACAAGATCTAGTGTGAGAATGAGTCAATCTGAGGCTCCTCAAGATTCTGCCAAAGCTCCTGAAAGTCAAAGTGAGGATTTAGCTAGTCTCCTTCAAGAATTATACGCTTTGCCACTTAGCCAACGTCATGTGGAGTCTGATGGATTAGTATTTGACCCAGCACAGATTACAAAACGTACTGCCAATGGTGTGGCAGTTCCTCACGGAGATCATTTCCATTTCATTCCTTATTCGCAAATGTCTGCCTTGGAAGAAAAATTGGCTCGAAATCTACCAATTGGAGGTCAGCCAGTTCAAAGTCATTCTAATAATACGAAACCAAGCAGTCCTGAGAAAACAAGTTCAACACCAAGTTCAACCATTAAACCAAACTTTAATCTCAATACGCCGGCACCGAATCGAGCAACTGGAGGTGCCTATACAACGGATGATGGGTATGTCTTTAGTCCGACAGATGTGATTGAAGATACAGGTGACGCTTTTGTTGTACCGCACGGCAATCATTTCCACTATATACCTAAGAGTGATTTGTCTGCAGGAGAATTGGCTGCTGCCCAAGCTTATTGGAATGGTAAACAGTCTCATTCTGCTACAAGTTCAAGTAAACCAAGTAGTGATAATGCTAAACCAGCCCAACCAAGTTTGACAGAGACTCCAAACCTGACTGTCACACCAACATATCATCAAAATCATGGGGAAGACATTTCAACACTTTTAAGTGAATTGTATGCCAAACCTTTGTCAGAACGCCATGTGGAATCGGATGGACTAGTCTTTGATCCGGCACAAATCATCAAACGTACAGCTAACGGTGTAGCAGTGCCTCACGGAGACCATTATCACTTTATTCCTTATTCACAAATGTCACCGCTGGAAGAAAAATTGGCTCGTATGATAGCTGTTAAGGGACAAAATGGCAGTGTCTTGCCAAGTGTTACTCCTCTGAAGCCGGCTCCTACTACCAAACCTCAAGCACCAGTGGAAAATAAACCGACTGAACTTGATGTCAACCAGGTTGTTAGAAAAGTTGGTGATGGTTATATTTTCGAGGATAAGGGCGCTAGTCGTTATGTTCTAGCTAAAGACTTAGCCAAGGATAAGATTGACGCTATTGAAAATCTCTTGTCAAAGAAAACTCAAGAGACGCATGCCCTAGTTGCGAAGAAAGAAAATGTCGCTCCTCGTGACCAAGAATTTTATGATAAAGCATATAATTTATTGACCGAAGCTCATAAAGCCTTGTCTGAAAATAAGGGGCGTACTTCTGATTTCCAAGCCTTAAACAAATTAGCAGAACGCTTGAATAATGAATCTTCTAATAAAGGAAAATTGGTAGATGATTTATTGTCATTCTTAGCACCAATTACCCATCCAGAACGTCTCGGAAAACCAAATGCTCAAATTGCTTATACAGATGTTGAAATTAAATTAGCGAAATTAGCAGGTAAGTATACAACAGAAGATGGGTATATCTTTGACATTCGTGATATTACCAGTGATGAGGGAGATGCTTATGTAACTCCGCATATGACCCATAGTCATTGGATTAAGAAAGAGAGCTTGTCTGAAGCTGAAAGAGTAGCAGCCCAGGCTTATGCTAAAGAGAAAGGTTTGACACCTCCTTCAACAGAGAATCAGGGTTCAGGAGATACTGAGGTTAAAGGAGTAGAAGCAATCTATAATAAAGTGAAAGCAGCTAAGAAGGTCCCACTTGATCATATTCCTTACAATCTACAACATACTGTTGAAGTTAAAAATGGTAGCTTAATTATACCTCATTACGACCATTACCATAACATTAAATTTGGTTGGTTTGACGAAGGACTCTATGAAGCACCTAAGGGTTATAGCCTTGAGGATCTCTTTGCGACTGTAAAATATTATGTTGAACATCCTGAAGAACGTCCTCACTCAGATAATGGTTGGGGAAATGCCAGCGACCATGTTCGTAAAAATAAGGCAGACAAAGACAGTAAATCTGATGAAGATAAGGAAGATCATCATGAATCAGACGAGTCAACCCGTCCTGAATCCAATGGAAAAGAAAATCATACAGGTTCAACCCCTTCAGCAGATAATCTGTATAAACCAAGCACCGATACGGAAGAGACAGAGGAAGAAGCTGAAGATACTACAGATGAGGATAAAGTTCCTCAAGTAGAGACTGAAAAAGTAGAAGCCAAACTCAAAGAAGTAGAAGCTCTACTTGATACAGTAACCGATGCTAGTTTGAAAGACAATGTGGCAGAGAGTCTAGCTGGTTTACGAAATAACTTGAACCTGCAAACCATGGATAATAATGGCATTATGGCAGAAGCAGAAAAATTGCTTGCTTTGTTAAAAGGTAGTGAGTCAGTTACGACGAAATCAGAAGTATAAACTTTATACTATAAATCAAAATGATGTAAGAGTCAGTAGCAATACTGGCTTTTATTTTTTAAAATGATATAAAAATCTTGACAGATAAACTTAAAAAAGGTAAACTATTTACTGGTTAATTAATTGGTTAAATAACCAGTTTAGAAAAACTGTTTAACCGAGAAAAAGAAGTTAAGAAATAGCTTCATCATTTATTGAAATGAGGGATTTATGAAATTCAGTAAAAAGTATATTGCAGCTGGATCAGCTGTTATCGTATCCTTGAGTCTTTGCGCCTATGCACTGAACCAGCATCGCTCGCAGGAAAATAAGGACAATAATCGTGTCTCTTATGTGGATGGTAGCCAGTCAAGTCAGAAAACTGAAAACCTGAAACCAGATCAGGTCAGTCAAAAAGAAGGAATTCAGGCTGAGCAAATTGTTATCAAAATTACAGATCAGGGCTATGTGACGTCACACGGTGATCACTATCATTACTATAATGGGAAAGTTCCTTATGATGCGATTTTCAGTGAAGAACTTTTGATGAAGGATGCTAATTATCAACTTAAAGACGCTGATATTGTCAATGAGGTCAAGGGTGGTTATATCATCAAGGTCGATGGAAAATATTATGTCTACCTGAAAGATGCAGCTCATGCTGATAATGTTCGAACCAAGGATGAAATCAATCGTCAAAAACAAGAACACATCAAAGATAATGAGAAGGTCAGCTCTGATGTTGCTGTAGCAAGGTCTCAGGGACGCTATACGACAGATGATGGTTATGTCTTTAATCCAGCTGATATTATCGAAGATACGGGTGATGCTTATATCGTTCCTCATGGAGGTCACTATCACTATATTCCAAAAAGTGATTTGTCTTCTAGTGAGTTAGCAGCAGCAAAAGCTCATTTAGCTGGCAAAAATACGCAACCAAGTCAGTTAAGCTATTCTTCAACAGCTAGTGATAATGACACGCAATCTGTAGCACAAGGCTCAACTAGCAAGCCAGAAAGCAAAGTTGAAAATCTCCAAAGTCTATTGAAAGAACTCTACGATTCACCTAGCGACAAACGTTACAGTGAATCAGATGGTTTAGTCTTTGACCCTGCTAAGATTATCAGTCGTACACCAAATGGTGTTGCGATTCCGCATGGTGATCATTATCACTTTATTCCTTACAGCAAGCTCTCTCCTTTAGAAGAAAAGATTGCTAGAATGGTGCCTATCGGTGGAACTGGTTCTACGGTCTCTACAAATGAAAAACCTCATGGAGTAGCGTCTAGTCTAGGAAGTCTTCCAAGCAGTCCATCTACTTTGAATCATCCTTCCTTGCTTACAAATAAGGCTATCTCTTCAACATCTGATGGTTATATCTTTAATCCTAAAGATATTGTCGAAGAAACTGCTACAGCTTATATTGTAAGACATGGCGATCATTTCCATTACATTCCTAAGGCGAACCAAATTGGTCAACCGACTCTTCCAAACAATGGCCTAACAACACCTTCGCCATCTCTTCCAATCAATCCTGGTGTTTCACATGAGGAACATGAAGAAGGTGGACACGGCTTTGATGCTAATCGTATTATTGCGGAAGATGAATCAGGATTTATCATGAGTCATGGTGACCACAATCATTACTTCTTCAAGAAGGATTTGACTGCTGATCAAATCAAGGCCGCACAAGACCACTTGAAAGGGGCAAATACAGCAACACCAAATCCAGCTCATGATGATGATCACGATGAAGATCATCATGGACACCATCATGATGAAGACCATGATCACGGTTTTGATGCCAATCGTGTCATCAGTGAGGATGAACAAGGTTTTGTCATGTCACATGGAGATCACAATCATTACTTCTTCAAGAAAGATTTGACAGCAGAGCAAATTAAGGCAGCTCAGGATCATCTGAAAACACATCATGATGCAGAGCCTGTAAAACCTCTTGCTAAAACGGTAGAGTCTTTCTCACGAGATGCTAGCGATGAAGAAAAGATTGCTTATATTTCTAAGACCTATGGTGTTCCACTTGAAGCGATTAGAATTTCAAACGGATTCTTTGTCTTTGGAAATCCAGACCAAGCCTACGATCCAACTCATATCCACCCATATGCTGTTCGTAAGGAACATGTTCGTTTGCCATTCCAAGCTGGAAATCCAGAACTTGATTTCCTAAACGAACTCTACACGACTGCTTTGAGAGATGGCGTGTCTCCGTATAGCTTACAGGTAGAAAATGGTAGTTTTGTGATTCCTCATGGCGACCATAATCACTACATCAAGGTTCAAACTAAGGGGTATGAAGTGGCTTTGAAAAACAAGATTCCAGCTCTACAATCCAATTATCAACCTGGAGCTTTTGATGAGAAGGCAGTCTTGGAAAAAGTAGATCAACTTCTAGCTGATAGCAGAAGTATCTACAAAGACAAGCCTATCGAACAAAGACAGATTGAGTTAGCTTTAGGCCAGTTTACTGAAAACATGAAGAAACTGGCAACTAACTCTACAGCAGGTTATCTTGCAACCCTTGATCTCTTTGATAAGCAATATATCCATATTGATGAAAGTGTCAAACCTGTTGAAACCAGTGCTCTAGATAAGAAATATCAAGCCTTGATTGATAAAATCAATACACTGGATACAGACACTTTTGGACTTCCAAAGAAAGACCTTCTCGTTCGACTCCAAGAAGCTAAGTTGGCAAAAGATGAGGCTGGTTTAGCAGCGGTTGAATCACAACTTCAAGCCTTGCAAGACTTTAATGACCGAACAGGTGTTACAACTGTAGAATACATCAAGTACTTCTACGAACACGTAAATGACGGTCGTTTGAGTGATGAACTTCGAAACAAAGTAGCTCAGTTGACTTGGACTTTGTATCAATCTCAATCCTTCCTTAAGGCAGCAGAATTGAACAAATTATTCCCAAGTATATATCAGGCAAAACAAGAAGTGGAAGAAGCGTTGAAAGCTCAGCCAACTACTGCGAAATCAAGTCAGACAGTTCTAGATACTGAAAAAGTTGATAATCAAAGTGCCAAGACAGCTATTTATGGCTTCTTGAAAGAATTGTATGGAGACTTTATGCCTGAAGAGCATGTCAATCATGTTAGCAAGGAAGAGGTAGAAAGCCTCTTGAGCAAGGCACATCAACTCTTGGAACAAATCCAAGAAGAAGGAATCAGACAATCCTTGGCAGAAGAAGTAGAAAATCTCAAAGCTGCTACAAACAAGGCTGATGCAGACTTGGATGAAGTAAACAGTCAGGTGAAAGACGTCTTGACTCGTATCGCTAGTGCCCTTCAACAAGAGAAGGAAAATGCTGAGCAAGACCCTCAGACACTAGTACTCTATCAAAAACTCTACGATATTCTCATGTCGCTTCACTCTTATTTAGAAAATAATAAGGGTTCTGATGCGGACTTTGATAAGGTGGATGCTCTACTAGATCAACTTTCTGCTAAGAGTAAAGATAAGTCTGCTTTACTTGAATTGACAAAAGCTATTCTGGTCTTGAATCAAGAAATCAAGTCAAAATCAAGCGCGAGTGAAGAAGCAACTCCAGCAACAAAAGCTGAATCGAATGCTGATAGCACAAGTGCAGAGAATCAACCAAATGCAAGTACAGCAACCGAAGCACCAGTAGCATCTGAATCTAACAGTGATACTGCAAACGACGAAAACAAACCAAACAACGCAACAGATTCTAAACCTGCTGAATCAACTTCAGAAAAGGAAACAACAGAATCTACAACAAGTACTGGAAATCAAGAAAAACCAGCTCAATAAAAAGAAAGGCGAAGTAGCTGAGCTACCTCGTCTTTTTTAGTCTTTATAAGCTACGATACCAATGATGGTATCAACTGCACGTTCCATAGTCTGAAGGCTAACGTATTCAAAACGTCCGTGCATGTTTTCACCACCCGCAAAGATATTTGGAGTTGGGATTCCCATAAAGGAAATTTTAGAGCCGTCTGTTCCACCACGGATTGGTTCGATAATAGGTGTGATACCCAGATCTTCCATAACGGCTTTAGCAATGGTAATTGGCGTCATATCCTTCTCAATGACTTCTTTCATATTGTAATACTGGTCTGTCAAGTTTAGGGTGACACGGTCACTACCAAGTTCTTGATTCATCTTATCAACAATAGACTGCATAGCTGCTTTACGCGCTTCAAAGGCATCTTTTTCAAAATCGCGAATAATGTAGCTTGCACGCGCCTCCTCGACACTACCAGTCACATCCATAAGATGATAGAATCCTTGGTAACCATCCGTTAACTCAGGTCGGTCATTCTCTGGAAGTTGATTATGAAAATCAATTGCTAGCTGAAGGGCATTAACCATCTGACCTTTGGCAGTACCAGGATGGACATTGCGCCCTTGGAAATGCAATTCAGCACCGGCTGCTGAGAAAGTCTCGTACTGAAGTTCGCCTAGTGGGCCACCATCAACTGTGTAGGCAAAATCAACATCAAAATCTTCTGCATCAAATTTATTAGCACCAACACCGATTTCCTCATCTGGTCCAAAACCAACACGAATTTCACAGTGCTTGATTTCAGGATGGGCAGTTAGATATTCAATGGCTGTCATAATCTCAGCAATTCCTGACTTGTCATCAGCACCTAGCAAGGTTGTTCCATCGGTTGTGATGAGTGTTTGTCCTGGATATTTTTCAAGACTCTTGAAGTCAGCCGGATCTAATTTGAAACCAGAATTCCCTAGTTCAATCACACCACCATCGTAGTTTTCAATTACCTGTGGATTGACTCCTTCGGCATTAAAATCAGCAGTATCCATGTGGGAGATGAAGCCAATCTTACGTGTTAACGATGGATCGTTGGCTGGCAAGGTTCCAATTGCAAAACCATTTGGTAGATAATAAACATTTTGTAATCCAACACGTTTCATTTCAGGAATTAGGACATTTGTCGCGAAGTCAACCTGACTCTGCGTACTTGGAGTAGTAGTAGAGTGTTCATCAGAGCGCGTGTTGACCTTAACGTAGGTTAAGAAGCGGTCCAAGAGATTGGGGTAAGTCATAAAAAACTCCTTTTGAATTCATTTTTTCCATTGTATCATATAAAGAAAAGAAAAACAAAAGACAGAAGTTAGGGAAATTCTTTGTGTTAGCGTTTACTTATCAACGAATTAATGATAAAATAAACTTGATAAAAACATCACAAGGAAGCAATTATGAAAAAAGCAATTTTAATGATGACTTTCGGTTCGCCAGAAGAGATTACCTTTGAAGGTGTGGCTGATTTTTTCACAAATATTCGTCGTGGAGTGAGACCTCAAGACCACGAGATTCAAACACTCTATGATAATTATGTACGTATTGGAGGTACGCCTCTGCAAAGAATTACCCGTGAAGAAGTTGCCTTAGTAGAAGCTAGACTGGGGAATGAGTATAGTGTCTATTTTGCCAATAAATTTTCCAAACCTTTTATTCCAGATGTGATTGGTCAGATGGAAGAAGATGGAATCGAGCAGTGTATTTGCTTGATTTTGGAGCCCCATTATTCTTTTTATTCTGTCATGGGATACGAGAAATTTTTAGAAAGCAAACAAATTCAATTTTTGGTTATTAAGGATTGGTATCAAGAAGAAGCGCTCTTAAACTATTGGGCTGATGAAATTGCTAAGATTTTAAAAGAAGAAGTAAAGCAGGATAGCTTTAAAGTCATCTTTTCAGCCCATAGTGTTCCTATTTTTGCCTTGGATTTTGGTGATCCTTATATCGATCAAATCTTTGAAAATAGCAAGTTAGTTGCTGAAAAATTAGGTTTGAGTTCCGAGCAATATACAAATACTTGGCAAAGTGAGAGTGATATCGGTATTCCTTGGATTAAGCCAGATGTATTAGAGTACCTCAGAGAACAGACAGAACATCCAGACCATTATATTTTTGTACCAATCAGCTTTATCAGTGAGCACATTGAAGTCTTGTTTGATAACGATGTGGAATGTTATGAGATATGTCAGGAATTGGGTGTCAACTACCATCGTCCACCAATGCCAAATACGGATTCTCGCTTGATTGATGCCTTGGTCAATACAGTCAGAGCCAATGAAGATCAAGAGTTTAAGGAATTTCTCCCAGAAGAAGAAACCTTTGATGAGTTAGTTCCTTCAGATGAGACGAAAAACATTTTGGCCGAATCTCAAGATTTACAAATGCCTGAATTTGTGAAAAAACTGATTGAGAAAAAAGGTCGTGAGAATGTTAAGATGCCTTATCTTATCAAGAAAATGCTTGAGAAAGCAGGTAAATTACCAAAAGAGTAAAGAAAAAAGGATTTAGCTTTGCGCTAGATCCTTTAATAGATTATTTTTTCTCAAGAAGAGCTTTGATTTCTTGAAGTACTTCCAACTCAGTTGGAGCAGCTGGAGCTTCCTCAGCAGCTTCTTCTTTCTTAGTAAGGCTTTGAGCTTTTTCAATACCTTTAATAACGAAGAAGAGAACAGTACCGATAACTAGGAAGTTGATAACAGCACTCAAGAATTTACCATATGTAACACCATTCCAAGCAAGATCAGCGATGTTTTGTACTTTCGCAGCTTCCAAGGCTGGTTTCAAAATAAGTGGAGTGATGATATCGTTAACAAGTGATGTAACGATTGCACCAAAAGCAGAGGCAATGATCACACCGACAGCAAGGTCAACAACATTACCACGAAGCAAAAATGCTTTAAGATCTTTTAACATTTTCATTTTCCCTTTCAAAAAATTTTTACTCTTAATTATATATTAATTAAGAAGCTCTTGCAAGGTATATGCTTAAATTTTTTCTTATTTTTTAAAAATAAATACCTTACTAAAAATGTAATTGAGGATAATTATTAAGAATTGTGAAATAACTGTTTCAATACTATTAACTTTGTCAATATTATCATTTACAAATTGTCCGATAATATTAGGAAATTGGCTTACAAAGAGAAAAGTTAAAAACAAGTCTAACAGAAAAGTAGAAAGACGTGCTATAGTAAATTTTACTAAACGGATTGACCAATTCTGTCTAGCTTGCTTAAACACGATTGTATCATTTGTGATAAAGGCAAAGAGGATACCGATAATATTTGCTAGTCCAGTAGCGAGAAGTTCTCTATGAGTTAGTTGATAAATGACTAATCTAGATAGAATGGAGACAAGAGTAGTAGCTATACCAAAAAAAAGATAGGCTAAGAGCTCATTCACGAAGAGACTTTGAATGCGTTTTTTCATGCTTTTAGTATAGCATAAAGCAGGCTATTGTGCTATACTAGTAAGGTTGATTCAAGCAACCCTTGGTGCTTAGCTTCTTTCACCAAGCATATTATACGCGGGAAACCGCCAAAGGAGAAAAGATGAAAAAATTAACCATTCGTGATGTAGCAGATATTGCAATCGTTGCTGCTATCTATGTCGTTTTAACTGTCACACCACCCCTAAATGCCATCAGCTATGGTGCTTATCAGTTTCGTATTTCAGAAATGATGAACTTTATGGCTTTTTACAATCCTAAGTACATCATCGCAGTTACTATCGGTTGTATGATTGCTAATTTCTTTAGCTTCGGACCGCTAGATGTCTTTGTTGGTGGTGGATCAACCTTAGTATTCCTCAGTCTAGGTGTTTGGCTTTTTGCAAAATACAGCAAGGATTATCTTTTTAACGGTTTGATTCGAAAAGATCATTTCTTCTTCTCAATCCTCTTTTCAATTTCTATGTTTACTATCGCTGCCGAGTTGAATATCGTAGCGCAATTACCATTTTTCCTTACTTGGTTTACAACAGGGATTGGTGAATTTGCCTCATTGATTATTGGAGCGATTATTATCGGTAAAATTGGTCGTCGAATCGATTTAAGCAAATAGAATTAGATAAGCTAGGTAGCTCTTACCTGGCTTTTTCTTATGGAAAATTTCTAGGGAAACTTGACAAGATTTTCTAACTATAGTATACTTTTTAAGTAAGCTGATTTAGCTCAGTTGGCAGAGCGCATCCATGGTAAGGATGAGGTCGCCGGTTCAATCCCGGCAATTAGCATAAAATAGACAGAAAAGCCCTTGATTTACAAGGGTTTTTGTTATGTATGCATCAAATGTTTCAAAGATATTTCTATTCAGCTGTGTAAATGAAACTAAAGAGTTTCGTCTGTTGACAAAAGTCATTCTCTTTAGTAGAATAGAAGATGCGATGAGTCGATAGGTAGTCTTCGGACTACTATTGAGCATAAGGAGGTCATAACGCAGGAGCGGACCTTGATGAGTTGTGTGAACCTGCTCATCACATGAAGATGCCTCTTAGTCCCTGGTCTAACGACTGGGGATTTTTATTTTCCAAAAAAAGATGAAAATGCTTTGCAATTCATGGAAAAAGTAGTATAATACATCTATTATAGAAATTTTTAGAAAATTCCGAAAGAGGTTATTTATGGGATATACAGTTGCTGTAGTCGGCGCGACAGGTGCTGTCGGTGCTCAGATGATAAAAATGTTGGAAGAATCAACACTTCCAATCGATAAAATTCGTTTACTTGCTTCTGCACGTTCAGCGGGCAAGACTTTGAAATTTAAAGATCAAGATATTACGATTGAAGAAACGACTGAAACTGCTTTTAAGGGAGTTGACATTGCTCTCTTTTCAGCAGGTGGTTCTACATCAGCTAAATATGCACCATACGCAGTTAAAGCTGGAGCGGTAGTAGTAGATAATACATCTTACTTCCGTCAAAATCCAGATGTTCCTTTGGTTGTTCCAGAGGTTAATGCTCATGCACTTGATGCCCACAACGGTATCATTGCCTGCCCTAACTGTTCAACAATTCAAATGATGGTGGCTCTTGAGCCAGTTCGCCAAAAATGGGGCTTGGACCGTATCATTGTTTCAACTTACCAAGCAGTTTCAGGTGCTGGTATGGGAGCAATTCTTGAGACACAACGTGAACTTCGTGAAGTTTTGAATGATGGTGTAACTCCACGTGATTTGCATGCGGAAATCTTGCCTTCAGGCGGTGACAAGAAACATTATCCTATCGCCTTCAATGCTCTTCCACAAATTGATGTCTTCACTGACAATGATTACACTTACGAAGAGATGAAGATGACTAAGGAAACTAAGAAAATTATGGAAGATGACAGCATTGCAGTATCTGCAACATGTGTGCGTATTCCAGTCTTGTCAGCTCACTCTGAGTCTGTTTACATCGAAACAAAAGAAGTGGCTCCAATCGAAGAAGTAAAAGCAGCTATCTCAGCCTTCCCAGGTGCTGTTCTCGAAGATGATGTAGCTCATCAAATTTATCCGCAAGCCATCAATGCAGTGGGTTCACGTGATACCTTTGTTGGTCGTATCCGTAAAGACTTGGATGCTGAAAAAGGAATCCACATGTGGGTTGTTTCGGACAACCTGCTCAAAGGTGCTGCTTGGAACTCAGTTCAGATTGCAGAAACTCTTCACGAACGTGGATTGGTTCGTCCAACGGCCGAATTGAAATTTGAATTAAAATAGTCATATCGTTTAGGAGTTCAGATGAACTCCTTCTTTGAAATAGAGAGGTGTTTCTCATGTCTTATCAGGATTTAAAAGAGTGTAAAATCATCACAGCCTTTATTACTCCCTTCCACGAGGATGGTTCCATCAACTTTGATGCCATTCCAGCCTTGATTGAGCATCTGTTGGCGCATCATACGGATGGAATTCTTCTCGCAGGTACCACTGCTGAGAGTCCGACATTGACTCACGATGAAGAGTTGGAGCTCTTTGCGGCTGTACAAAAAGTTGTCAATGGACGTGTTCCTTTGATTGCGGGTGTGGGTACCAATGATACGCGTGACTCTATTGAGTTTGTCAAAGAAGTTGCGGAATTTGGTGGTTTTGCTGCTGGGCTTGCTATTGTACCTTACTACAACAAACCTTCTCAAGAAGGAATGTATCAGCACTTTAAGGCGATTGCGGATGCTTCTAACCTACCAATTATTATCTATAACATTCCAGGGCGTGTAGTTGTAGAATTAACTCCAGAAACCATGCTTCGCTTGGCTGACCATCCAAATATTATCGGTGTCAAAGAATGTACTAGCTTGGCTAATATGGCTTACTTGATTGAGCACAAGCCTGAAGAATTCTTGATTTATACGGGTGAGGATGGAGATGCTTTCCATGCCATGAACCTTGGTGCGGATGGGGTTATTTCTGTTGCCTCTCATACAAATGGGGATGAGATGCACGAGATGTTCACTGCAATTGCAGAAAGCGATATGAAAAAAGCCGCAGCTATTCAGCGTAAATTCATTCCTAAGGTCAATGCCCTCTTCTCTTATCCAAGTCCTGCTCCTGTCAAGGCCGTTCTTAACTACATGGGATTTGAAGTTGGACCAACTCGTCTACCTCTAGTTCCAGCACCAGAGGAAGATGCCAAACGCATTATCAAGGTTGTCGTAGATGGCGACTACGAAGCAACCAAGGCAACTGTAACAGGGGTCTTAAGACCAGATTACTGATAAAGACAATAAAATCCATGACCGCAACAACGATCATGGATTTTCCTATTTTCCTAAACAGAATTGGCTAAAAAGTTGAGTGATGAGTTCATCAGGAGCAGCATCCCCAGTGATTTCTCCGAGGATTTCCCAAGTACGAGTCAAGTCAACTTGAAGCAAGTCAACTGGCATACCTAGTTCCAGCCCTTCATTAACAGCCTGTAGGCTTTCAACAGCCTTCTCAATCAAGGAAATATGACGGGCATTTGACAAGTAAGTTGCGTCTTGCTCAACCAAACCAGCATTTTCAAAGAAGAGGTTGTTAATACGTTCTTCAATCTTATCAATATTTTGGTTTTTAAGGACTGAAATACGAATAACGTCTTCAGGTAGTTCCGAAGTTTCAATCGCTTCAGGCAGGTCGGTTTTATTAAGAAGAATAATACGGTTTGTATCTTGGCTAATTTCAAGAAGTTGTCTGTCTTGAGCAGTCAGTGGTTCGCTAGCGTTTAGCACTAGTAGAACTAGGTCAGCTTCCTTGAGGGCTTTTTTTGAACGCTCAACTCCGATTTGTTCCACGATGTCATCCGTTTCACGAATACCAGCTGTGTCAATCAATTTTAGTGGAACACCGTTGATGTTGACGTATTCTTCGATGACATCTCGAGTTGTACCAGCAATATCGGTTACGATTGCCTTGTCTTCACGCAAGAGGTTGTTGAGAAGGCTTGATTTCCCAACGTTAGGGCGTCCGATGATAGCAGTTGAAATTCCTTCACGGAGGATTTTGCCACGACGGGCTGTCCTAAGGAGATTGGTTAGTAATTGTTCAAACTCCATTGTCTTCTCACGGACAACAGCAGTAGTCGCTTCTTCAACATCGTCATACTCAGGATAGTCAATATTCACCTCGACTTGGGCAAGTGTATTGAGGATTTCTTGACGGGTATTATTGATAAGATCAGAAAGGGAACCATCTAATTGTTTGACCGCAATGTTCATGGCCTTGTCTGTCTTGGCACGGATGATATCCATCACTGCCTCAGCTTGAGTCAAGTCCACACGACCGTTTAGAAAGGCACGTTTAGTAAATTCACCAGGTTCTGCCAATCGAGCTCCTTCACGGATAGCTAACTGGAGAATCTCATTGGTCACCGCAATCCCACCGTGGGTGTTAATCTCGATAATATCCTCACGAGTAAAGGTTTTTGGAGACTTCATGGCTCCAACCATGACTTCGTCCATGACTTTACTAGTCAGAGGATCAACAATGTGACCGTAGTTGAGAGTGTGGCTGGCAACCTTGTTCAAGTCTTTTCCTTTAAAAATCTTTTGCGCAATAGCAAAACTTTCTGTTCCGCTCAGGCGGACAATACCAATAGCCCCTTCACCTAGTGGAGTAGATATGGCAGCGATGGTATCAAATTCACGTGTAATCATAATGTTTCCTTTAATTAATAGCTCTTTTCTTGGAAATTTTCCCAAGTATCCTTTCAAATTGTAACAAATTTGAACTATTTCTTCAATGGATGTTACTTGGAGATTGAAAAAGCCTAAGCAATTCTGCTTAAGCTAGCTTATTTGGTGCGCATTTCCCCTTGTGGGAAGTAGGTTCCTTCTGGCATGTCATTGATGATGACATGGACAGCAGATTGAGGTGCTCCAGTGTTACGGACAACAGCTTCCGTTACTTCCTTAGCAAGAGCTTTCTTTTGCTCGAGCGTGCGTCCTTCAAATAAATCGATGCGTACAAATGGCATAATGGCTTCCTCCACTAGTTTTTGATTTCTTCTATTTTACCACATTTTGCCGTTTAAAGCTTAAGAAAATTATGATATACTAGAATGTAGCAAAAATTTAGAAATGGACGTGAAGCAAGAAACATGGCACAGTTGTATTATCGTTATGGGACCATGAACTCTGGAAAGACAATCGAGATTCTCAAGGTGGCCTATAACTATGAGGAGCAGGGAAAAGGTGTTGTGATTATGACCTCGGCTCTGGATACGCGTGACGGTGTTGGTTATGTGTCGAGTCGGATTGGCATGAAACGCCCTGCCATTGCGATTGAGGAAACGACGGATATCTTTGGCTATATCCGAGACCTATCAGAAAAACCTTACTGTGTGTTGGTTGATGAAGCCCAGTTTCTCAAGCGTCACCATGTTTACGACCTAGCTCGTGTTGTGGATGAGTTAGACATACCCGTCATGGCTTTTGGTTTGAAAAATGATTTTCGAAATGAGTTGTTCGAAGGTTCCAAGTATCTCTTGCTCTTAGCAGACAAGATTGACGAAATCAAGACCATTTGCCAGTATTGTAAGAAAAAGGCGACTATGGTTTTGCGAACACAGGATGGACTGCCTGTTTACGATGGAGAACAGATCCAGATTGGTGGTAATGAAACCTATATCTCGGTTTGCCGTAAACATTATTTTGCCCCTGAAATCAATAAGGAGAATGAAGAAAAATGAACATCTATGATCAACTACAAGCTGTAGAAGACCGTTATGAAGAATTAGGAGAATTGCTGAGTGACCCAGATGTAGTGTCTGACACCAAGCGTTTTATGGAACTTTCAAAAGAAGAGGCTTCTACTCGCGATACGGTAACAGCCTACCGTGAGTACAAACAAGTCCTTCAAAACATCGTTGACGCTGAAGAGATGATTAAGGAATCAGGTGGAGATGCTGACTTGGAAGAAATGGCCAAGCAAGAGCTCAAAGATGCCAAGGCTGAAAAAGAAGAATACGAAGAAAAATTGAAAATCTTGCTTCTTCCAAAGGATCCAAACGATGACAAGAATATCATCCTTGAAATCCGTGGAGCAGCGGGTGGAGATGAGGCAGCACTTTTCGCTGGGGATTTGCTAACCATGTATCAAAAGTATGCTGAAGCCCAAGGCTGGCGCTTTGAAGTTATGGAAGCCTCTATGAATGGTGTCGGCGGTTTCAAAGAAGTGGTTGCCATGGTTTCAGGTCAGTCTGTTTACTCTAAGCTTAAGTACGAATCAGGTGCCCACCGTGTGCAACGTGTCCCTGTGACAGAAAGCCAAGGTCGTGTCCATACATCAACTGCCACAGTTCTTGTCATGCCTGAAGTAGAAGAAGTAGAGTACGATATTGATCCAAAAGACCTTCGTGTTGACATCTACCACGCATCAGGTGCTGGTGGACAGAACGTCAATAAAGTTGCGACTGCCGTTCGTATCGTTCACTTGCCAACCAATATTAAGGTTGAGATGCAGGAAGAACGTACCCAGCAGAAGAACCGTGAGAAAGCCATGAAAATCATCCGTGCGCGTGTTGCTGACCACTTTGCACAAATTGCTCAGGATGAACAAGACGCTGAGCGCAAGTCAACAATCGGTACTGGTGACCGTTCAGAACGAATCCGTACTTATAATTTCCCACAAAACCGTGTCACAGATCACCGTATCGGTTTAACCCTCCAAAAACTAGATACCATTTTATCTGGTAAATTGGACGAAGTTGTGGATGCCTTGGTGCTCTATGACCAAACACAAAAATTAGAAGAATTAAACAAATAATGAAATTAGCTCAATTATTTTCAGATTTTGAAGAAGAGTTGATAAGACAAGGAGAGGAAGCTGAAAGCCTCTCTTTTGTCTATCGTATCCTGAAAAATCTATCTTTTACGGACTTTGTTTTTGCCCTCCAGCAGGAAGTGACGGAAGAGGAAGAAGTATTTGTAAAAGGAATTTTCCAACAGTTAGCAGCTCATAAACCGGCACAATACATCATTGGACAGACAGATTTTTATGGAATGCAGTTAAAAGTTGATGAGCGAGTATTGATCCCTCGTCCAGAAACAGAGGAGTTGGTGGAGCTTATTCTGGCTGAAAATCCTGAGACGAATCTTTCTGTTCTGGATATTGGAACAGGTAGTGGAGCTATTGCTCTCGCTCTAGCAAAAAATAGACCAGATTGGTCGGTGACAGCAGCAGATATTTCCCAAAATGCTTTAGATGTAGCTAGTGAAAATTCTAAAAATCAAAATCTTCAATTATTTTTAAAAAAATCTGACTGTTTTACAGAAATTTCTGAAAAATATGATATAATTGTTTCCAATCCACCTTATATCTCTCGTGAAGATGCGTCAGAGGTCGGCTTGAATGTTTTGTATTCAGAACCTCATCTAGCTCTCTTTGCAGACGAGGATGGTCTAGCTATTTACCGTAGAATTGCGGAAGATGTAAAAGACTATCTCAAAGATGGTGGTAAGATTTACCTTGAAATTGGATACAAGCAAGGTCAAAGTGTTCCCGAACTTTTTAGGAAACATCTTCCTGAAAAACGATTACGAACACTTAAGGACCAGTTTGGTCAAGATAGGATGGTTGTAATTGATGATGGACAGGATTAGACAAGAGTTGGAAAATGGTGGAGCGGTCGTTCTACCTACTGAGACAGTTTACGGTCTCTTTGCCAAGGCTCTAGACGAAAAAGCAGTTGACCATGTTTACCAACTCAAACGTCGTCCAAGAGATAAGGCGCTTAACCTCAATATCGCCTCTCTAGAGGACATCTTGCACTTTTCTAAGAATCAGCCAACTTATCTACAAAAACTTGTAGAGACCTTTTTACCAGGTCCCTTAACCATTATTCTCGAAGCTAATGACCGAGTTCCCTATTGGGTCAATTCTGGTCTTGCAACTGTTGGATTTCGGATGCCTAGTCATCCCATTACCCTTGATTTGATTCGAGAGACAGGACCTCTGATTGGACCGTCAGCTAATATCTCAGGTCAGGCAAGTGGAGTGACTTTTAATCAAATTCTAGAGGATTTTGACCAAGAGGTTTTGGGTTTGGAAGACGATCCTTTTCTAACTGGACAGGATTCAACTATTTTGGATTTGTCTGGAGACAAGGTGAAAATCTTACGCCAAGGGGCCATTAAGCGAGAAGATATTCTTGCTCGGTTGCCAGAGATTTCTTTTGAGGAGGAATGAGATGTTAAGAGACTTAAGAGAAACTGATGTGAAAGCAATATGTGAGATCAACCAAGATGCTTTGGGCTATTCTTTTAGTCCAGAGGAAACGGCTAGTCAATTAGCTAGACTATCTCAGGATTCCCATCATTTCTTACTTGCTTATGAGGATGAATCTACTCATGCCTTGCTTGGATATGTCCACGCTGAGGTCTATGAATCACTTTATTCTAAAGCAGGATTTAATATTTTAGCTTTAGCAGTTTCACCTCAAGCACAAGGGCAAGGTATTGGTAAAAGCTTATTACAAGGGTTGGATCAAGAAGCAAAAAGACGTGGTTATGGGTTTATCCGCTTAAACTCTGCCGATCATCGTCTGGGTGCTCATGCATTTTATGAAAAAGTTGGTTATACTTGTGATAAAGTGCAGAAACGATTTATTCGCATCTTTTAGTTTATTTTCTTGTTGCAAAACAAACTAAAGGACCAGTCACACTATAAAGGAGAAGACCTATGATTTTTGACAAAGACGATTTTAAAGCATATGATGCTGATCTCTGGAATGCTATTGCCAAAGAAGAGGAACGCCAACAAAACAACATTGAGTTGATTGCTTCGGAAAACGTAGTTTCCAAGGCAGTTATGGCAGCTCAAGGGTCTATCTTGACGAATAAATACGCTGAAGGTTACCC
Source organism: Streptococcus mitis (assembly GCF_946188615.1). GTDB lineage: Bacteria > Bacillota > Bacilli > Lactobacillales > Streptococcaceae > Streptococcus > Streptococcus mitis_BZ. Next base: position 175,333 of record NZ_CAMHVK010000001.1, on the reverse strand, counting down.
AGGACGCCGTTATTATGGTGGAACAGATGTAGTAGACGTGGTGGAATCTCTAGCCATTGAACGCGCAAAAGAAATTTTCGGTGCAAAATTTGCCAATGTCCAACCACACTCAGGAAGCCAAGCTAACTGTGCAGCTTACATGGCCTTGATTGAGCCTGGCGATACGGTTATGGGAATGGATTTGGCTGCAGGTGGTCACTTGACTCATGGGGCTCCTGTTAGCTTCTCAGGTCAAACCTACAACTTTGTTTCTTATAGTGTTGATCCTGAAACGGAACTCTTGGATTTTGATGCTATCTTGAAACAAGCCCAAGAAGTAAAACCAAAATTGATCGTAGCAGGTGCTTCAGCCTATTCTCAAATTATCGACTTCTCAAAATTCCGTGAAATCGCAGATGCTGTTGGGGCTAAGCTTATGGTGGATATGGCCCATATCGCTGGTTTGGTTGCAGCTGGTTTTCACCCAAGCCCAGTGCCATACGCTCATATCACTACAACAACGACCCACAAAACTCTTCGTGGCCCACGTGGTGGTTTGATTTTGACCAATGATGAAGACTTAGCTAAGAAAATTAATTCAGCTATTTTCCCAGGTATTCAGGGTGGTCCTTTGGAGCATGTTGTGGCAGCTAAGGCTGTTTCTTTCAAAGAAGTTTTGGATCCAGCCTTCAAGGAATATGCTGCCAATGTTATCAAGAACAGCAAGACTATGGCAGATGTCTTCTTGCAAGACCCTGATTTTCGTATCATTTCTGGAGGAACTGAAAACCACCTCTTCCTAGTGGATGTGACTAAAGTTGTAGAAAACGGCAAAGTTGCTCAAAACTTGCTGGATGAAGTCAATATTACCCTAAATAAAAACTCAATCCCTTACGAAAGCTTGTCACCATTCAAGACAAGTGGTATTCGTATCGGAGCAGCAGCCATTACTGCTCGTGGATTTGGTGAAGAAGAAAGTCGCAAAGTGGCTGAGCTTATTATTAAAACCCTTAAGAATGCAGAAAATGAAGCTGTCTTAGAAGAAGTGAGAAGTGCGGTTAAAGAATTAACAGATGCCTTCCCATTATACGAGGACTAAAACTTTTATGGACATTTATATTAAGAAAGCTATTATTCATCAGTTCAGTCCGGATGACACCGACCTGTTCCTAGCGGATAAGTTTCTCAATATTACTCCAAAAATCGAAGAATACTTGCGTAAAAAAATTGAACGTGTGTATTCAGATGAAGCCAAGTCTGGGATTTTCGAGGAAGAAAATCCCTTCTTCAATCATATTACAGACGATTTGTTGGAGACATCAGTAACGCTGGCTAATCTCTGGAAAGAGGAGTTCAGCATTTCCGAAAATCTCAAGACCAATGACTTGATTTTTGTGCAATTTTCTAAAGAAGGTGTAGAACATTTCGCTTTCTTGAGAATTGCCCTGAGGGAGACCTTGACCCACCTTGGTGGAGAAGTTGATAATCCAATCAAGCTAACTCAGAATAACTTGCCTGGATTTGGAACGAGTGCCGACGAAGCCTTGGTGGTTAATCTTCAGAGTCGCAAGTACCACCTGATCGAGAAACGAATTAAGTACAATGGAACTTTTTTGAACTACTTTTCAGACAATCTTCTTGCTGTCGCTCCTAAGATTTCTCCTAAGAAATCTATCAAAGAACTGGAAAAGACAGCCCAGAGAATTGCCGAATCTTTTAATACAGATGATTTTCAATTTCAATCCAAAGTAAAATCAGCGATTTTCAACAACTTAGAAGAAAGCAATGAACTGTCGCCAGAGAAATTGGCCAACGACCTTTTTGACAATAATCTGACGGCTCGTTTGAGCTTTATTGATCAAGTCAAGGAAGCCGTACCAGAGCCTGTTCAATTTGATGAAATTGATGCCAGTCGCCAGCTTAAAAAATTTGAAAACCAAAAACTTTCCTTGTCAAATGGAATTGAGCTTATCGTTCCCAATAACGTCTATCAAGACGCCGAGTCTGTTGAGTTTATCCAAAACGACAATGGAACCTACTCTATCTTAATCAAAAATATCGAGGATATCCAAAGTAAATAATGTTTAAACGAATTCGAAGAGTGCTTGTACTAGCAGTCTTCCTTTTTGCTGGATATAAAGCTTACCGCGTTCACCAAGATGTCAAGCAAGTCATGACCTATCAACCCATGGTGCGAGAAATCTTGAGTGAAAGAGACACCCCAGCAAACGAAGAGCTTGTGCTCGCTATGATTTATACCGAAACAAAAGGAAAAGAAGGCGATGTTATGCAGTCTAGTGAGTCTGCTAGTGGCGCTACCAATACCATCAATGATAATGCCTCTAGCATTCGGCAAGGCGTTCAAACTCTGACAGACAATCTCTATCTGGCCCAGAAGAAGGGGGTAGATGTCTGGACGGCTGTTCAAGCCTACAATTTTGGACCTGCCTATATAGATTTTATCGCCCAAAATGGCAAGGAAAACACCTTAGCTCTGGCCAAACAGTACTCTCGTGATACTGTTGCTCCCTTGCTTGGTAATACCACTGGAAAGACTTATAGTTATATTCACCCCATTTCCGTTTTTCACGGTGCCGAACTCTATGTAAATGGAGGAAACTATTATTATTCTAGACAGGTGCAACTTAACCTTTACATTATCAAATGTTTCACTCTCTTTTCGACATCTGGTTAGTCCAGATGTTTTTGTTATAAGTTTTCTTTAAGATAGATATATTACTCTAGAAAGGTAAAGGAGGAAATTCCCTATGAGAAAGAAACTCTTTCTGTCCAGTGTTGCGGTCTTGTGGGCAGTAACAGCTATGAATAGTGTCCATGCAGCAACAGATGTTCAAAAAGTTATCGATGAAACCTACGTCCAACCTGAATATGTCCTAGGTTCATCATTGTCTGAAGACCAAAAAAATCAAACCCTTAAAAAACTAGGCTACAATGCCTCAACAGACACCAAAGAACTCAAGACCATGACACCTGATGTCTATTCTAAGATTATGAATGTGGCCAATGACCCTAGCTTACAATTGTATTCATCAGCCAAGATTCAAAAGCTAGGGGACAAATCGCCACTTGAGGTCAAGATTGAAACACCTGAAAACATCACTAAGGTAACTCAGGATATGTACCGAAATGCAGCCGTAACTTTGGGTGTGGAACACGCCAAAATCACTGTAGCAGCCCCCATTCCAGTTACAGGAGAAAGTGCTTTAGCAGGGATTTATTATTCGCTAGAGGCTAATGGAGCCAAGGTACCGCAAGCCAATAAAGATTTGGCTCAAGAAGAGTTGAAGGCTTTGTCAGATATCAATGCTGAAAACAAGGACAAAACTGGCTATGATGCTAATAAATTAAACGTTGCCCTAGCCGATATCAAGTCAGGACTCGCCAAAGCTAAAGAAAGCAAGGGAAATCTGACAGAGGAAGATGTTCGTAAAATTGTTGAAGATACCTTAAAAAATTACAAACTTGATCAGGTTATAACAGGAAACCAGATCAATATCATCATCAATTTTGCTTTGAATCTCTCAAAGAGTGATATCCTCAGCAATGCAGACTTCACTAAAACCTTGAATGACCTTAAACAAAGTATTGTTTCACAAGCTGGCGACAGTTTTAAAAATATCAACCTTAACTTTGATGCGGATAAGGCGCTAGAGGATGGCGGGAACTTCTTAAGCTCCCTCTGGCAAGCCATTGTCAACTTCTTCAAGAGTTTTGGTTCTTAAGAAATTTCATGGTATAATAGATGGTAACCGTAACGTTGCCGTCTTTTTTGTCGGCCAATAGAAAGAGAAGAGAATGTTAAAGAAAAATGATATTGTAGAAGTTGAAATTGTTGACTTGACCCATGAAGGTGCAGGAGTGGCCAAGGTGGATGGTTTGGTATTTTTTGTAGAGAATGCTTTACCGAGTGAAAAAATCCTTATGCGTGTCCTCAAGGTCAATAAAAAGATTGGTTTTGGGAAGGTTGAGGAATACCTTGTCCAGTCACCACACCGTAATCAAGATCTAGATTTGGCTTACCTACGTTCAGGAATTGCGGATTTAGGTCATCTTGCCTATCCAGAACAACTCAAATTTAAAACCAAGCAAGTCAAAGACAGTCTCTACAAGATTGCTGGAATTGATGATATAGAGGTTGCTGAAACTTTGGGTATGAAAAATCCAGTCAAGTACCGCAATAAGGCGCAGGTGCCTGTTCGTCGAGTGAATGGTGTCTTGGAAACTGGCTTTTTCCGTAAGAATTCCCATGACCTCATGCCTCTAGAAGATTTCTTTATCCAAGATCCTGTGATTGATGAGGTAGTTGTAGCCCTACGTGACTTGCTCCGTCGTTATGACCTGAAGCCTTACGATGAAAAGGAACAATCTGGCTTGATTCGAAACCTTGTGGTGCGTCGTGGCCACTATTCAGGGCAAATCATGGTTATTTTGGTAACTACTCGTCCTAAAGTTTTTCGTGTGGAGCAATTGATTGAACAACTCATCAAGCAGTTCCCAGAGATTGTGTCTGTCATGCAAAATATCAACGACCAGAACACCAATGCGATTTTTGGTAAGGAATGGCGCACACTTTATGGACAAGACTTTATCACTGACCAGATGTTGGGAAATGACTATCAAATCGCTGGACCCGCTTTTTATCAAGTCAATACTGAAATGGCAGAGAAGCTTTATCAAACAGCCATTGACTTTGCTGAATTAAAAGAAGATGATGTGGTCATTGATGCCTATTCTGGTATCGGGACGATTGGTCTTTCTGTTGCGAAACATGTCAAAGAAGTTTATGGTGTTGAGGTAATTCCAGAGGCGGTTGAGAATAGCAAAAAGAATGCTCAGATGAACAATATTTCAAACGCCCACTATGTCTGTGACACAGCTGAAAACGCCATGAAGAATTGGCTCAAGGAAGGAATTCAACCAACCGTTATCTTGGTTGATCCTCCACGCAAGGGCTTAAACGAAAGCTTTATCAAAGCAAGCGCCCAAACAGGAGCAGACCGCATCGCCTATATCTCATGCAATGTCGCTACTATGGCGCGTGATATCAAACTTTACCGAGAATTGGGATACGAGTTGAATAAAGTACAGCCGGTTGATCTTTTTCCTCAAACGCACCATGTTGAGGCGGTAAGTTTGCTAGTCAAGGAGTAAAACGACGAAGATTAGCATTTACTTCCGCCCATGCGATAGCTGTCCGTGATTGACAAGTGCTAGCACGCAGACAGAACGGAGATAGCGAACCGCTGAGTGTGTCGCTCTGCTCGTAAAAGCTTAGAAACCTTTGAACGAAAGGGATAATGAAAGCCTTGATTGCAAGGCTTTTTGCTTTATGGTGGGTAAGTATCAGAGTGAGAAAATTTTTGGAATGAGTAGAAGTGATAGCTAGAAATTATCAGTTTCTATTTCCATTTACCCTGTGGGTACGTGTTTGTTTCCATTGACAAGGAGTTTGTGGGAATAGAAATGTACCCACCTTGTTTGAATCAAGTGAAGTGTAGTTGAAGGAAATCTGTTGAAAGCAATACTTCATTTTACCGAATAAGTAATAATTTAGGCAACTTCAAATCGATTAAAAAAACTATTTTAAAGGTTAAGAGTAGACAAAAATTGTCCACTCTTTTTTGCAAACTCAATTTATCAATAAATGAAATGAGGGAATGTAAAATGAAATATTTTGAGGTTGAGTTAGAAAATCCTGATGAATTTTTAAAACTACAAACAGAAGATTTTGTGAAAGCTAATCGCTTGCTACTAAGGAAGATAATCCAGAGCGTTACAGTCTATGAAGAAAACTTCGTCATATCCTTTAAATCTGGCATCGAATTGGAAGTATGAGTCTCATTCCATAACTTTTATATTGAACATATCATCTTGTTGTGTTATACTATAAATTGATATAAACAAAGATGTAGGAGGAACCGAAACTATGACAGCCTCAATGCGTTTAAGATAAGCTGGCAATAAAAAAAGCAGAATCTATACCCGATGATAGGCTTTTTTGTTGTGCTTATTTATACGATATTGAGCATTCATTAGTTACGGTGAGGATATTGGTTATTTAACTATACCTTTATTTAACTATGTCTTTAATATGAATGTTTCCAAATTGTATGTATGCAGACCAAAAGCCACATTGTGGGGTTTGGCCTGCATTTTTTATTGCCTAGAATGCTATTCAAAATAGAAATTCAAGCAAAATAATATGCAGGAGATAATATAAATGGAAAAATACAACAATTGGAAACGAAAATTTTATGCAATATGGGCAGGGCAAGCAGTATCATTAATCACTAGTGCCATCCTGCAAATGGCGATTATTTTTTACCTTACAGAAAAAACAGGATCTGCGATGGTCTTGTCTATGGCTTCATTAGTAGGTTTTTTACCCTATGCGATTTTGGGACCTGCCATTGGTGTGCTAGTGGATCGTCATGATAGGAAGAAGATAATGATTGGTGCCGATTTAATTATCGCAGCAGCTGGTGCAGTGCTTGCTATTGTTGCATTCTGTATGGAGCTACCTGTCTGGATGATTATGATAGTATTGTTTATCCGTAGCATTGGAACAGCTTTTCATACCCCAGCACTCAATGCGGTTACACCACTTTTAGTACCAGAAGAACAGCTAACGAAATGCGCAGGCTATAGTCAGTCTTTGCAGTCTATAAGCTATATTGTTAGTCCGGCAGTTGCAGCACTCTTATACTCCGTTTGGGATTTAAATGCTATTATTGCCATCGACGTATTGGGTGCTGTGATTGCATCTATTACGGTAGCAATTGTACGTATACCTAAGCTGGGTAATCAAGTGCAAAGTTTAGAACCAAATTTCATAAGGGAGATGAAAGAAGGAGTTGTGGTTCTGAGACAAAACAAAGGATTGTTTGCCTTATTACTCTTAGGAACACTATATACTTTTGTTTATATGCCAATCAATGCACTATTTCCTTTAATAAGCATGGAACACTTTAATGGAACGCCTGTGCATATTTCTATTACGGAAATTTCCTTTGCATTTGGGATGCTAGCAGGAGGCTTATTATTAGGAAGATTAGGGGGCTTCGAAAAGCATGTATTACTAATAACAAGTTCATTTTTTATAATGGGGACCAGTTTAGCCGTTTCGGGAATACTTCCTCCAAATGGATTTGTAATATTCGTAGTTTGCTGTGCAATAATGGGGCTTTCGGTGCCATTTTATAGCGGTGTGCAAACAGCTCTTTTTCAGGAGAAAATTAAGCCTGAATATTTAGGACGTGTATTTTCTTTGATCGGAAGTATCATGTCACTTGCTATGCCAATTGGGTTAATTCTTTCTGGATTCTTTGCTGATAAAATCGGTGTAAATCATTGGTTTTTACTATCAGGTATTTTAATTATTGGCATTGCTATAGTTTGCCAAATGATAACTGAGGTTAGAAAATTAGATTTAAAATAAACAATATTGGAGGAAATGTTATGGAATTAATATTAAAAGCAAAAGACATTCGTGTGGAATTCAAAGGACGCGATGTTTTAGATATAAATGAATTAGAAGTATATGATTATGACCGTATTGGTTTAGTAGGAGCAAATGGTGCTGGAAAAAGCACTTTACTCAGGGTACTTTTAGGAGAATTAACTCCCCCAGGATGTAAAATGAATCGTCTGGGTGAACTTGCCTATATTCCCCAGTTGGACGAAGTAACTCTGCAGGAGGAAAAAGATTTTGCACTTGTAGGCAAGCTAGGTGTTGAGCAATTAAATATACAGACTATGAGCGGTGGTGAAGAAACAAGGCTTAAAATAGCACAGGCCTTATCGGCACAGGTTCATGGTATTTTAGCGGATGAACCTACGAGCCATTTAGACCGTGAAGGAATTGATTTTCTAATAGGACAGCTAAAATATTTTACAGGTGCACTGTTAGTTATTAGCCATGACCGCTATTTTCTTGATGAAATAGTAGATAAAATATGGGAACTGAAAGATGGCAAAATCACTGAGTATTGGGGAAACTATTCTGATTATCTTCGTCAGAAAGAGGAAGAACGTAAGAGCCAAGCTGCAGAATACGAACAATTTATTGCGGAACGTGCCCGATTGGAAAGGGCTGCGGAGGAAAAGCGAAAACAGGCTCGTAAAATAGAACAGAAGGCAAAAGGTTCTTCAAAGAAAAAAAGTACTGAAGACGGAGGGCGTTTAGCTCATCAAAAATCAATAGGAAGTAAGGAAAAAAAGATGTATAATGCTGCTAAAACCCTAGAGCACAGGATTGCGGCCTTAGGAAAAGTAGAAGCTCCGGAAGGCATTCGCAGAATTCGTTTCAGGCAAAGTAAAGCATTGGAGCTCCATAATCCATACCCTATAGTCGGTGCAGAAATTAATAAAGTATTTGGGGATAAGGCTCTGTTTGAAAATGCATCTTTTCAAATTCCGTTAGGAGCAAAAGTGGCGTTAACTGGTGGTAATGGAATCGGAAAAACAACTTTAATCCAAATGATCTTAAACCATGAAGAAGGAATTTCTATTTCGCCTAAGGCAAAAATAGGTTACTTTGCACAGAATGGTTACAAGTACAACAGTAATCAGAATGTTATGGAGTTTATGCAGAAGGATTGTGACTACAATATATCAGAAATTCGTTCAGTGCTAGCATCTATGGGGTTCAAACAGAACGATATTGGAAAAAGTTTATCTGTTTTAAGCGGTGGAGAAATTATAAAATTGTTGCTTGCTAAAATGCTCATGGGTAGATATAACATCCTAATAATGGATGAACCCAGTAACTTCCTTGACATACCAAGTTTAGAGGCTTTGGAAATACTAATGAAGGAGTACACCGGAACTATCGTGTTTATCACCCACGATAAACGATTACTCGAAAATGTAGCAGATGTAGTTTATGAAATTAGAAATAAGAAAATAAATCTGAAACATTAAATTTAAGGTAGTCGCTGGTCAGTATAGTCTGTTCTGGTTGGCGACTCCATTGTTAAAGAGTATAAAGACTTTAGATTTTATGAATATTAAAAATAGGAACAGTCAATTGAACTGCTCCTATTTTTCTGCTAAATATATTGTAGTTTTCTTATATGTATAATGATAGATTAGCGGATTCTCATCTACGGTACTTACTTCAAATATGAAGAAGTGATCGCGGTTATCTCTGGACTTTTCCTTATTGAGGACAAAGTAATTCTTACGTGAAGTCGCCATTGTTTTTAGGATATCATCAGTTAGGAAGGTCAATGGAATATTCATGTTAGAGTAGCGGTAGAAGTCACGTTCAAAATCTTGGTAGCTCTCGCTATAATAGTCCATTTGTAGGTGATTACGCTGAAACTCAAGCTGATTCATAGAGCACCTCCTCGACAAGTTCAATACTAATAATGTCTTTTAATTTCAAATTGATGTGACCTGTTGTAGTTTTTATCAAAATGAAATCTTTGGTCAGACTTGGTATTGTTCCAGTGTAGGAAACACGCTTGTTTTTTTCAATCACTTGAATGCGTGTGCGTAGCTGCCCGGCGTATACTTGACTGAGGAGTAATAATTTCTTCTCTAGTGATAAGTCAGACATGTACGTTACTTTGTTTGTATCATCAGAGAGTGCTGATGCATGTTCAGATAGGAAAAAGCCCATCCATTTTTGCATCTTTGTATCCTGGTACTCTCTTGCTGATTGAAATGGTAAATATGAACGGTCAATCATATCAAATCCTTTCTATGCAGAGGCAAGGGTATTTTTATCAAATTGAATCGTAAAACCTTGAATTCCCCCACCTGTGTAACATTCTTTAAAGCGATTGATTACCTCAGTATAGATTATCACAGATGAGCTTGTTGGCTTAATGCTAAATGTAAATTCCAATGGTAATCGGTTTTCAGATTTAGCATGTACTAGTCGTATCGATATTTCAGTTGTTTTGAGTTTTCTCTGACGAAGTTTTGAAGTTGCTGTTTCAACGATTCCATGTAAAAATCTTTCAAGCATTTCAATATCATTACATCCTTTGCTACGGATTTCTGAAAATTGTACTGTATTTTTTTCTTGTTTCATTTTAATCCCTCCAATCCACCCGCGGAATGACCACCGATAAGTTTACTGCGTTCAATATTTCTGGAACCTTCAGTTAGGACGGTTCCTTTTTGTATGGCTAAAAAACCAAACTGTTCTCTGACAACATCAATAGCTGTCTGAAGTCTATTATCTTTTTCAATTTGTTCTACATCATCAAAGAGTGATAGTAGAGTATAGCTTTCATCTACGAAGCCACTATAAGATACACCAATTTGTCTCACTGCACCAGAGGTGTATTTTTTCGGAATAATACAAGTACATGACTCACCATTGTTTTGGGGAGATTTGCGGGTTCAATTTTATTCTGAGCATTTATAGATTTTTTCATCTCAGTCCTAGAATAGCCAATATGAATAGAAACGACAGTAGTCAATACTAGGGCTACTGTTCCGTTCCACAGTATCATTTAAAAATCATTTTCACACCCTTTCGTCTATTAGTATAGAAGAAAGCTCTCAGCACATGTCGAGTGTGTAGCTTTGCTTGTAAAAGCCTAGAACATTTTGATAAATCGCAATAATGAAAAGCCTTGGTTTCAAGGCTTTTTGTATTGGCGTGGGGGAGTATTATAGTGAGAAAATTTTTGGAATGAATAGAAGTGATAGCTAGAAATTATCAGTTTCTATTTACATTTACCCTGTGGGTATGTGTTTCTTTCCATTGACAAGGAGTTTGTGGGAATAGAAACGTCCCCACCTTACATATCTCCAGAATGGGCGATTGAAATTGAGACAATTTAATAGAGATAAGCTCTTGTTATGTTTCTTTTAAGTCAATAAACTAACAATACTCAAAGTATGCTCAAAAATATGATATAATCTAGGACATAAGGCAATACTGTTTTAAAGTATTTTCTCTTAACCATGTCTCGTTAGACAAATCTGATTCGTCTGGTTTTCTAATGGATTTTAATGCTGACTTGGTTTTATAGCCATTATGCTCTCCATTATTTTAGTGTAGAACACTTTGGTTATTAGTTTTTTGTTACATTGTAAGCAAATCAATAGAGATAGAAAAAGGAATTATATGTTTAGTTATGAGGTTGTAGCAAGTTTTAACGACTTAGAAAATGCTATTTATACAACTATTTTAGAAAATGAAAATATATCCTCTATGACAATCAAGGAATTGGCCCAACTTGCACATGTATCAGTTGGAACCGTACAACGATTTTGCAAGCATCTAGGATTTGATGGATATAGCCATTTTAAGATTGCTTATAAAGAATATTTAAAAAATGAGCAAATTATTTTAAACAATCAAGACAATCATTCTTTGAAGTTATTCATTGATTATACTGAGCAAGATACTTTTTTGCAGCTGATTATGGAGGCTGTGGCAATCTTAAAGAACGTTGAACAGATTGTTTTTGTCGGAATTGGTTCCTCTGGAACTTTAGGTCGATATGGAGCGCGCTATTTTTCAAATATTGGCAAATTTAGTATGTGTATTGAAGATCCTTGGCAACCAGTGCTACAAAACAGTATGGAAAAAACTTGTGTCATTGCCTTATCCGAATCTGGTGAGACTTCTCAAACATTGAAAATTGTACAAAAATTAAAGGAAAAAGGTTGTCCAGTTATTGCCATCACAAATACATTGGAATCAACATTGTCAAGGCTATCTGATTGCTCCATAACCTATCATGTTCCTCAATTATTTTTAAATGGGTTTAATATTACGACGCAGGTACCTGTTATTTTCATTATTGAAATGTTAATGAAACAACTATATACTACAAAAGCATAAGGGTGTCTATGAATTTATTTGATTATCATAAAGTAAAAGGGCTAAATAATAGTGAATTAAGCGTGTATAATTTTATATTGCAACATAGAGATAAAGTTGCTACGATGACTATCAGAGAGCTATCGACATCTATAAATCTATCGACAACAACCATCATTCGTTTTGCGAAAAAGATGGGATTTGATAGCTACAATGATTTAAAGTATGTCTTGTCAAGGTCAGAAGATAAGGAAAATAAACATCGTCACTACTTTCCTATTGATATTCCAGCAATACAATTTTTACAGACTAGTGTTCAAGATGAAGCTTTAAAAAAACAACTATCAGAGATAGCAGACTTGATCGTTCAAGCCAAACAAGTTATCTTTTTAGGGGTGGGTACTAGTCTAAGTTTGGCAGAATATGGCTCATATCTTTTTTCTGGAATCGGTATTTTTAGCTTTGCTATCACTAACCCATTTTATTCTCTGAAATTGCATCATTCTAATTTGGAGGATGTTTTGGTTATTGCTCTAAGTGTCAGCGGTGAGACAGAAGAAGTTCTAACTCTGGTACAGGGATTCAAAGAAAGAAATGCTAAGATTGTTAGTCTGACAAATACAGATATTTCCACTTTATCACAGCTATCGGATATAAATTTATCCTACTTTATGCCAGTTGCCTATGCAGATTCCTCGCTACGTTCCACTAATTTGACCACTCAGATTCCAGTTGTCTATTTTTTAGAATCCTTACGTTACCAAGTTTATTTAAAAAAATAGGAGTGAAAACTCTTGTTTTTTTTATGTAACAAATATTGTTCGACTGTACATTTATTTTCTATCTCAATATCTATTGTCAGCAGGTACAGTATGTTATAAAATAGACTTGTTCATAGCGCTAGTACAAAATACAGAAAGGATTGGTAAAATGGCAAAAATACCAGAAGGCTTTTTATGGGGTGGGGCAGTTGCTGCTCACCAAATTGAAGGAGGATATGATAAAGGTGGAAAAGGCATTTCGATAGCCGATGTGATGACAGTTGGAAGTGCTAGCCACTCTCGACAGATTACTGATGGCGTCTTACCTGACGAATATTATCCGAATCATGATGCAATAGATTTTTACAGAACCTATAAGGACGATATACAATTATTCGCTGAGATGGGATTTAAGTGTTTTCGAACTTCGATTGCCTGGACTCGTATCTTCCCAAATGGAGATGAAGAAGAACCTAACGAAGAAGGGTTGAAATTTTATGATGATTTATTTGATCAGCTTCTAGCTCATCAAATTGAACCGGTCATCACACTCAGTCACTTTGAAATGCCCTATCATCTAGTTACTAAGTATGGTGCTTGGCGTAATCGCAAGTTGATTGATTTCTTTGTTCGTTTTGCGAAAGTCGTCATGGAACGATATAAGGACAAAGTTAAGTATTGGATGACCTTTAACGAGATCAATAATCAAGGTGCAATTAATGTTCCTTGGTGCTCATGGACTAATTCTGGTGTCATTTATCAAGAAGATGAAAATCCAGTTGAGGTACTACAGCAGGTTATCCATTATCAGTCAGTGGCTTCTGCAAAAGTTGTACAATTGGGTCGGAAAATCAATAAAAATTTCAAAATTGGTTGTATGCTGGCAATGGTACCATTTTACCCGAATACATGTGATACAAAAGATATACTTGCTAGCCAGAAGGCAATGGAGCATCGTTTATTTCACTATGGAGATCTTCATGTTTTTGGAGAGCGTCCTTACTATATTGAGGCCTTTTGTCGAAAAAATAATATCAAACTGGATATTATACCAGAAGATCTAGAAACTCTAAAAGAAGGTTGTGTAGATAATATTGGCTTGAGTTACTATATGAGTGATACAGTGACTTCTACAGCATCTGAGGAAACAGAAGAACTTTTCAAAGATGTTTACACTAAGAAAAACCCCTATATTGAATCAAGCGATTGGGGTTGGCAGATAGACCCTGAGGGATTACGCTATAGCTTAAATCTTTTATACGATCGCTATCACTGTCCGCTTTTTATAGTTGAAAATGGATTCGGTGCTTATGATAAGGTAGAGCCTGATGGAATCCATGATTCTTACCGCATTGATTACCTCAAACAACACATTGAACAAATGATGTTAGCGATTGAAGAAGATGGCGTAAATGTCATTGGTTATACCCCTTGGGGCTGTATCGATATTGTTAGTGCTGGTACAGGTGAAATGGAGAAGCGTTATGGCTTTATCTATGTCGATAAGAATAATAATGGCGAAGGAACTTTGCAACGAATGAAGAAAGATTCCTTTACATGGTATCAAAAAGTGATTGCATCAAATGGAAACGAATTATAAGGAGTAATTAAAATGAATATTGGATTGTTTTGTGCAGCAGGTATGTCAACAAGTATTTTGGTTGAGCGTATGAAAGAAGCGGCTCAGAAAAAAGGGAAAGATGCAACAATTGCAGCTTATTCCATCAGTGAATTGGAACAAAGAGTTGGAGATATTGATGTGGCTCTATTAGGCCCACAGGTTGGTTTCCAACTTGAAAAAGCAAAAGAAATTTGTGCTTCTCACAATGTTCCTGTAGAAGTGATTGCAATGGCTGATTATGGTACTGCAAACGGTATGGCAGTTCTTAAACAAGCTTACATGATGAAAAAATAAGGAGACGATGATGAAGGATAAACTGATTAAAAAGTTTGTTGATAGGATGATGGCCTTTGTCAATACCAAAGGTGTAACAGCGATAAAAGATGGTATTGTTTTCTCTATGCCATTGTTGATTGTTGGCTCCATCTTTCTTATCTTGGCCAATCTTCCAGTTCCAGCTCTAGCAACGATGTTAGAAACTAGTGGTATTACCCCTGTTCTCAATCAAGCAATTGGTGCAACCTTTAATATCAGTGCGATTGTAACAGTCATTGGGATTGCGTATACCTATGCTAAGCTAGAAAAACAGGAGCCGCTTGGGGCAGGTGTCATTGCCCTAGCAGTTTTCTTGCTAATCCAGCCCTCCAGTTTGATTTCTAAAAATGGGGATGTAGTTGGTAACATTATTCTGAAGGATTGGACTTCCGGGAAAGGGATGATTGGTGCCATTATCGTTGGTTTGATAGTAGGAGCAAGCTATTCTTGGTTTTTGAAGAAAAATATCAAAATCAAAATGCCAGATGGCGTACCAACTGGTGTAGCCAACGCATTTTCAGCCTTGATTCCTGCTACTGTTATTATCACAGCGGCAACGATCTTTGTCGGACTTGTTGAACAATTGTTTAAGGTCACAACGATTGAAGTGATTTATAATCTTATTCAAACACCAATGCAAGGCTTGACTGACTCATTGTTTGGTGCGGTGCTTATGTGTTTCCTTGTACCATTCTTATGGATGTTTGGGGTGCACGGCTCAACTGTAGTTGGTGGCATCATGAGTGGCTTGCTACAGGCGAATGCTTTGGAAAACCAAGCCATTTTAGATAAGGGCCTAGAATTAAATCTAGCCAATGGCGGTCATATTGTGACGATTCAATTTTTTGATCAATTTATCAATGTTACAGGTGCCGGGATTACGATTGGTTTGGTAGTTTACATGGTTGCATTTGCAAAATCAAAACAACTAAAAATTCTTGGACGTCTTGAAATGGTTCCAGCCATCTTTAATATCAATGAGCCGGTGCTCTTTGGTTTGCCGATTGTAATGAATCCAGTTTTAGCAACTCCCTTTATATTAACGCCTATTTTATCTTGTATCATCCAGTATTCAGCGATTTATTTTGGACTGACACCTATGTATGGTGCCGTTCAAGTTCCGTGGACTTGTCCTCCAATTATTTCAGGATTTATCATCGGTGGTTGGAAAACAGCCTTGTTGCAAACACTTATTTTGGTTATGTCTTTCTTTGTTTATTATCCGTTTATTAAACAGATGGATAAACAAGCTTTACAAGCTGTAATACAAGAAACAAGCGATTTAGAAGATGAAGATTGGTAAGAGAGGTATTAAAATGGACGAAAAAGTACTCGAAGTGTGTTTTCAAATTATCACCTATGTAGGAACAGCAAAATCTATGTACATCAATGCTATTCAATTGGCTAAGCAGGGTGAATTCGAGCAGGCTAAAGATAGAATTAAACAAGGCGAAGAAGCATTTGTACAGGGACACAATGCTCACCACTCACTTTTGACAAAAGAAATGAATGGGGAATTAAGCGAAACAGGTCTACTTCTGATGCATGCTGAGGATCAGTTAATGAGTGCAGAAGGTTTTCGAACGATTGCTGAGGAATTTATAGCAGTCTATAAACGCTTTGAGGAAGGTAAATAGAGCAAGTTATGAAAGTAAAAAATCAAGCAATGTTAATTACCTATTCAGACAGTCCTGGAAAAAATCTGAAAGACTTGAAGTAGGTCTTAATCTCAGCCAAGTCGCCTTTTCCCTTGATTTCCTAGAAAAGAAAGATGAGTCTGCCTATCCGGATTTGTTTATCCACTACAAAAACTTTTGGCCAAACAGTGGGCCGACTCAGGAAGATGTAGACCTGATTTACAAACGGAAGCCACGTGCTCCCTATAGCATTGCCAAGTTTGCTGATGGTAGTGAGGAAAAAGTTTGGTGTACCTTTGATGAGCAACAGATCGACCTCGATGTGACAAGAGAAACAACTCGTCGCTTTATTCAGGAAAATCTGGAACAGCTGGCGGACCACGGAGCTTCCATTATTCGCTTGGACGCCTTTGTCTACGCCAATAAGAAAATCGGCACCAACTGTTTCTTTGTTGAGCCAGATATTTGGGAAATGCTTCATTTTCCGTGTCAGCTATTGGCACCAAAAGGAGTGAAAATTCTTCCAGAAATTCATGAACATTACACCATTCAGCAAAAAATCGCTGAGCAAGACTACTATGTCTATGACTTTGCCCTTCCGATGCTGGTTTTTCATGCTCTTTATTCAGGTAATGTCAAACGTCTTGTTCACTGGATGGAAATCTGCCTCGCAAGCAATTTACAACCTTAGACACGCACGATAGTATCGGAGTGGTCGATGTCAAGGACTTGCTAACAGATGTTGAAACAGAGGCGACAAGAGAAGCCCTCTATGCCCAAGGAGCAAATGTCAAAAAGATTTACAGCTCAGAGGCCTACAATAATTTGGATATTTATAAGAAAAATTGTACCTACTATTCATCTTTAGGAAATGATGACCAAGCCTATCTCTTGGCACGTGTGCTTCAATGTTTTGCACCAGGTATTCCGCAGATTTACTACGTTGGCTTGTTGTCAGGAGAAAATGATATCGAATTGCTCGAATCAACCAAAGAAGGCTGCAACATCAACCGTCACTATTACGATTTGGAAGAAATTGAGCGAGAAGTTCAACGCCCAGTTGTGCAGTCCTTGTTCAATCTGCTCAAATTCCGTAATACCAGCGCAGCATTTGATGGAGAGTTTGCTGTTGACATGGAAGACGCTAATACTATCCACATCAGCTAGACCAATACCGATGCCAATACAGTGGCAGAATGAAGAGCTAATCTGAAAGATAAATCATTTGAAATTACAGAGAAAATAGATAGTGAAAGAACATCGATTTATCTATAATAGAATACAAACGAGTGGTGGAAACGTTTGATTTCCTCACTCTTTTTGTTAGCTAGTTAGTAACAAAATAGTACTTAAACGTAAACTATGAATTATATCCTGTTGTGACGATAATTGTTCGAGAATATTCGTAATAAAAAACAGGAACAGTCAATTAAACTGCTCCTATTTTTATGATAGAATATAGGTAGTTATAAATCGAGAGCAACTAAGAAGCAGTAACAAATATTACATATAAAATAATCAAAATAAGGAAGATAAAATGACAGAAATTGACAAAAAGAATTTAAAAAATTATCTTTATTGTACATTTGGAATTACTTATATAGCTTGGGGGATTCTTGCCATCTTTACTCAATCTTATATTTTGGGATTAGAGACATTTATAGGAAGAATATTACATATAGTTGGTGCACTTGGACCAGCTATTGCAAGTGGCTTTTATTTAAAAAGTAATAATATAAAATTTAAACATTTTTTATTTAATAAGATAGAAAATAGTAGTATTTATTTCATTTATCATATGTTAGCAATTTTGATACTATTTTCTGTATCTTCCTTAGAATTAAACGGAGTATCCATTTATCTGATGCCATTATTCTTTATACAACTAATTTTTTTTGGTGGTGGACATGAAGAATTAGGATGGAGAGGAATATTACAGCCATTACTTGATAAAAAATATACTTATTGGCAATCTAATTTGATTGTAGGTTCAATCTGGGGAATTTGGCATCTGCCTTTATGGTTTATAGTCGGAGAAAGTCATCAAGGATTTCCTTTCATTTTATTTTTTATATATACATTATTTTTAAGTTTTGTTTTAGGGCTTCTTTATCGTCAAACGAAATCTGTGGGGTACTGTCTATTATTTCATGCGTTCGCAAATTTGTTAAATCTCTATTTTGTGTTAAAAATTAATCTTATTTTTATTATCATTTTTATTGGTTATTTGATTTATACTATATTGGCGAGTAATAGAATTAGTAAGGAAACAACATTTTAAAATTTAGATCAGGATATCCATTATTGAAAGTAACGTGTGGTCATTCTAGATACTCAATGTTAGGGACTTTTCTATTTGATGAGACATCACTGCTTGTACGAGCTGATTAAACATGGGTGTAGCTAGTGAAAGTCCTACAGTAAGGAGTTTAAACATGAAATTCCATGAATTTGGTGATAAGAATTTGCCTCCTATTTTACTGATACATGGTGGTGGAAGTTCTTGGTGGAATTATCTTCGTCAAGCACGAATCTTGTCAGAAGAATACCGTATTATTCTACCCACTTTGAATGGCCACGGCGAGGAATATCAACTTGATTATGTTTCTACTGAAGATTCTGCTTTGGAGATTCTAGACTATATCAAAGAAAACTGTGGTGGGAAATTGTTTGCAATCGGTGGTGTTTCACTTGGTGGTCAAATTGCCATGGAGCTTTTGTCTTTAGACAGTGAAATTGCTGAGAAGGCCATCATAGATGGAAGCCTCTGTATTCCTCAACCAAGGTTAGCTAAAATCAGCATCTTTCTAGTGTCTCTATTTGGTAAACTGATGTTCAATAAATTCTCTTGCAAACTTCAGTTAAGCATGATGAACAAACTCTATCCAAAACTGGCTTGTCCAGAGGAAATAAAAGCTTATTATTTGGAGGATTTGCCAAGGACCCCTGTCAAAACATTGGTGACCATTTACAAAAACTATATGGGATGTTACAAGCTGAAAGATATGATTTCTGCTAGCAAGGCTCAGGTTCTGTATATCTATGGTGAAAAAGAATTGAACTGTGTGAAAGAATCAGCGAAATTATTTCATCAGCTACATTCAAATACAATTTTCTATGAAGCAAAGGGCTATAACCACGGCTATTTATCAGCTTACCTACCTTATGAGTGGATTGATTTGGTGGTGCCATTTTTAAAGAGTGACTCATTAGAAATGTGTAACGAATCTGATATGCCATAAGGAGGAAACGGATGCTAGGAGCAATTATTGGAGATATTGTAGGTTTAGTTTACGAATGGAACAATATCAAAACGAAGGATTTTTCTTTATTTTGTGAGGATTGTTTTTTCACGGATGATACGGTAAGTCCGAATCGCTGAGTGTGTGATTGTGATCTGGTGTCCTAAGTATGAAAAATGGCAAACAGTAAAGTACTCTTTTAAGGTGAAAACCTAAACTGGTTTTAAGGAGGTGTTATATTGATAGAGAGCAGACCTGAGTTTGATAAAATCGTATCATTTGATGAGTTTAATAAATATTATTGGTATCGTGATGAACTTTCACAACTATGTAAGTCATTAGGATTAGAATATAGAGGTACTAAACAAGAACTCAATCATATTATTGAGCAGTACTTTCAGGGGAATTTTATTAAAAAATCATCAATAAAAAATAAAAAGAAACGAGTAGAAGTCGTTACCTTGGACACACCCTTGCTTGAATGTGGATTCTCCTTTAATGCACACTTTAGAGAATATTTCTCAACTTTAACAGATGTTTCTCCATTTAAATTTACTGCTGATATGGCTACAGCTTGGAGAAAAGTAAAAAGAGAAAATGATTTGAGTTTTACAATCCAAGATATGCTAAAAGTCTATTATGGAAATTCAGATTATGCCAAGTATGATCATTCGGTTTGTCAATGGAATCAATTTTTAAAGGATTTCTGTGTAGACGAAAATAGTCGTAACTACTCAAACAAGTTAAAAGTAGCTTCTATTCTTTGGAAAGAAGTTAGAAATTCAAAAGCTGAAAAAATTTATTCAAAGAATCTTTTGACTGAATATGCTGATAAAATAAAAGAGTATGGGAAGTAGAAAAATCAGTCTAAACCAATAGTTCACGAGGAGGAATCTTATGCTAGGAGCAATTATCGGAGATATTATCGGTTCTGTTTACGAATGGAACAATATCAAAACAAAGGACTTTCCTTTATTTCGGAAGGATTGCTTTTTTACAGATGACACGGTTATGACCTGTGCTGTTGCAGAGGCGATTATGAATGGGGGACAAAAAGACGACTTCATTGACACGATGAAGAAATATGGTAGAATGTATCCTGATGCTGATTATGGTGCTCGGTTTAATGCATGGCTAAACAGCGATAACCGTGATCCTTATAATAGCTTTGGAAATGGATCTGCTATGCGTGTTTCTCCCTGTGCTTGGCTTATGGACTGTGGCTTTTGTGCAAGAACTGGTATGACACCATCAACTAGAAAGCTTGCACGACTTTCAGCAGAAGTCACCCATAATCATCCAGAAGGTATCAAAGGAGCCATGGCGACAACTGATGCTATCTTTCTGTGTCGTTATTACTTTGGAGGTTATTGCGGAGATTATGAGCAACCAATTAACGACAATCCTACCGAATGTAAAAAACGGATTAAGGATTATATTGAGAAGGAATACGGCTACAATCTATCTCAAACTTTAGATGAAATTCGCCCTACATACCGTTTCAACGAAACGTGTCAGGAAACTGTCCCTCAAGCCATTATTGCCTTTCTTGAAAGTACAGACTTTGAAGATGCGATAAGAAACGCTATCTCACTTGGTGGCGACAGTGATACACTTGCTGCAATCACTGGCAGCATAGCAGAGGCAGCTTATGGTATTCCTGATTGGATAAAGGAAAAAGCATATTCTTACTTGGATGACCCCTTAAAGGATGTACTCAGCCGATGGGATAATAAGGTTGATATAAAATAAAAGCAATCTCCAGTACGTCATATTTCTCTTTTCCGTATTTTCATTGTATAATGGTAGTACATTTACATGCATACGATGAAATATAAACATTTCTAATGAATATTAAGGAGAAAATCAATGAAAAAAGCAATGTTAATTATCAACCCTACCTCTGGTGGGGAGAAGGCTCTGGATTATAAAGAAAAGCTGGAGAATAAAGCAAAAGAATATTTTGAGCAAGTGGAAACCAAAATTACAGAAAAAGCGCTGGATGCAACACATTTTGCTGAAGAAGCTTCTCGTGAGCAGTACGATGCAGTGGTTGTTTTTGGTGGAGATGGGACTGTCAATGAAGTCATTTCGGGTATTGCTGAGAGAGACTACATTCCTAAGTTAGGGATTATCCCTGGTGGTACTGGTAATCTCATTACGAAACTTTTGGAAATCAATCAAGACATCGATGGCGCAATTGATGAACTGGATTTTGATTTAACCAATAAGATTGATATCGGAAAAGCGAATGACAATTATTTTGGTTATATTTTTAGTATCGGTTCTCTACCTGAAGCGATTCACAATGTTGAAATCGAGGATAAGACAAAATTCGGTATTTTAGCCTATGCTGTAAATACCATGAAGTCTGTCATGACGGATCAGGTATTTAACATTAAGGTTGAGACAGAAAATGGAAATTATGTTGGTGAAGCTAGCCATGTTTTGGTTCTCTTGACAAATTACTTCGCTGATAAGAAAATCTTTGAAGAAAACAAAGACGGCTATGCCAATATTTTGATTCTGAAAGATGCGTCTCTATTCTCCAAATTATCCGTCATCCCTGATTTACTAAAAGGAGATGTTGTCGGCAATGATAATATTGAGTATATCAGAGCGCGTAATATTAAAATCTCTTCAGATAGTGAGTTGGAGTCAGACGTTGATGGCGATAAATCGGATAACCTACCTGTAGAAATAAAAGTTCTAGCTCAGCGAGTTGAAGTATTTTCAAAACCGAAAGAGGATTAGTATATAGAGAAAGCCTTTTTTAAGGCTTTTTGTATACTTTAAAAGATAGTTCTTTTAAGAACTGACATTCCTTGAAAATAAAATACGAAAGTAGTATACTAGAATCACAATTATGAAAACGTTTGCGTCTTAAATGCAACCAAGTAAATCAGGAGACAAATTGATGGAATTAAGCGCTATTTACCATAGGTCTGAGTCGGAGTTCGCCTATCTTTATAAGGATAAGAAGATTCATATTCGGATTCGAACTAAGAAAGGGGACATTGAAATCATCAACTTGCACTATGGGGACCCTTTTATTTTTATGGAGGAGTTTTATCAAGATACAAAGAAAATGGCCAAGATAACTTCTGATGCCATCTTTGATTATTGGCAGGTTGAAGTGTCCGTTGACTTTGCACGTATCCAGTATCTCTTTGAACTCAAGGATACAGAAGGTCAAAGTATTTTGTATGGCGATAAAGGGTGTGTGGAAAATTCTCTAGAAAATCTTCATGCTATTGGGAATGGATTTAAGTTGCCTTATCTTCATGAGATTGATGCCTGCAAGGTTCCTGACTGGGTTTCAAATACGGTGTGGTATCAGATATTTCCTGAGAGATTTGCTAATGGAAATGCTCTATTAAACCCAGAAGGGACATTAGACTGGGATTCATCTATCACACCTCAGAGTGATGATTTCTTTGGTGGTGATTTACAGGGGATTATTGATCATCTGGATTACTTGCAAGACTTGGGCATTACTGGACTTTATCTTTGTCCTATATTTGAATCCACGAGCAATCATAAGTACAATACGACGGATTATTTTGAAATTGACCGTCATTTTGGAGACAAGGAGACCTTCCGGGAGCTGGTCGAGCAAGCTCATCAGCGTGGCATGAAAATCATGCTGGATGCGGTATTTAACCATATTGGTTCGCAATCTCCTCAATGGCAAGATGTTGTCGAAAATGGTGAGCAATCTGCTTATAAGGATTGGTTCCATATTCAACAATTCCCAGTGACAACTGAAAAGCTAGTTAATAAGAGAGACTTACCTTATCATGCTTTTGGTTTCGAGGACTATATGCCTAAACTAAATACAGCCAATCCAGAGGTCAAGGACTATCTTTTAAAGGTTGCGACTTATTGGATTGAAGAGTTTGATATCGATGCTTGGCGTTTGGATGTGGCTAATGAGATTGACCATCAGTTCTGGAAGGATTTTCGTAATGCAGTTTTAGCTAAAAAGCCTGATCTTTATATCCTAGGAGAAGTCTGGCATACGTCTCAGCCTTGGTTAAATGGAGATGAGTTCCATGCGGTCATGAATTATCCTTTATCTGATAGTATCAAGGACTATTTCTTACGAGGAATTAAGAAGACTAATCAGTTCATCGATGAAATCAATGGTCAGTCTATGTATTACAAACAGCAGATTTCAGAGGTTATGTTTAATCTCTTGGATTCGCATGATACAGAACGAATCTTGTGGACGGCAAATGAAGATGCTCAACTGGTCAAATCAGCTCTAGCCTTTCTCTTTTTACAAAAGGGAACACCGTGCATTTATTACGGGACCGAGTTAGCTTTAACCGGAGGACCAGACCCAGATTGTCGACGTTGTATGCCTTGGGAACGCGTATCAAGTGACAATAATATGCTGAACTTTATGAAGAAGCTAATCAAGATTCGTAAACATGCGTCATCAACCATTCAGCATGGCAAGTATAGCCTAAAAGAAATCAAACCAGATTTAGTAGCTCTGGAATGGAAATACAATGGCCAAATCTTCAAAGCAATCTTTAACCAATCAAAAGATGATTATCTTTTAGAGAAGGAAACCGTAGCATTAGCAAGCAATTGCCAAGAATTGGAGAATCAGCTTGTGATCTCTCCAAAAGGATTTGTGATTTTTCATTAAAGAGCAATTATGAGCGACAGGAAAGTTGTAGTATAGAGAAGACTTTACAAACAGACTATTTGTCCTCTTGCTACAAATGATATATAATTTAACATAGAGAAAATAGGAGGACTAATCGAATGGAATTAAAAGATTTTACAGAAAAAGAACAGGAAATGATTAAGAAGGGACTTACGACGTCTAAGATTAGTGACAAGGAAACTGCTGAGAAGATTCTTGCGCTAGTACCACAAGACTTGATTAAGCGAATTCCATTTTTCGTCAGAAAACATGCTACGACACGTACTATTAAACGCATTTCAATTGAACACCCTGAACTCTACGCTGCAGCTCAAACAAGTGGTGAAATACCAGAAAAAGAACGCGAGGAATTACGTCAGATTATCACGACTATCTTTGAACAAAAGATGAATAAGCATAGTATTAAGTAGAGAATGAAAAAATATTTTATTGGCGGTCTGGGAAGCAATGTCTATCATAGCAAGGATTTTCTTCAAGAACTAGATTCGCAGGTTTATTTTCTAAGTCCATATGAAAAGCATCTTCGAGATGAAACAGAATTGAAATTATGGTTTAAAAATGAGATTGTAGAAGGAGACTCTATCTGTCTGATAGGTCATTCTCTTGGAGGAGATTTGGCGCGTTATCTTGCATCGGAATTTTATGAAGTGACAAAACTGATTCTTTTGGATGGTGGCTATCTAGATTTAGATAAGATTTTACCTTTAGATGTGGAATTAGAGAAAACAAAAAACTATATTGAATCTCAAGTTGTTTCGGACTTAGATGTTCTTATTTCTAAAGAAAAATCTGAAGCAAAGCATTGGTCAGAAAATATGGAGGAAGCTGTAAGACAGTCCTATCACTGGAATGCAGAGTATAATAGATATGAGTTGGCTATAAATTATGAAAATATAGAAGCGATACTCCGTCTACGAAGAAAAATCCAAGCTTTTAAGAGAGAAGCGGGAGATACCTTGTTTATTAGTCCTCGCTATCCTAATGAAGCTACATGGAGAGAGGACGCCCTAAAAGAATTGCCAGACTATTTTGATACTATTTTTCTAGAAAACGTTAGCCATGAGCTTTATACTGAAGCACCCAAAGAAATCGCTAGTCTGATTAATGAGTGGCTCGCTTATTCTCACTGAGCTACTTATGTTATAAGATTTAAATCTACAAATCATTAATACTCAGATAACAAAAAACGAACAGGCTCTTTTTCTGTCATTCAGAAGAGAACTTGTTCGTTTTGTTTTTTATGTTTTTATCTCGTTTTTTAAAACACGCGATACACATAAGGATTTTCTGGTTTATCGACTTTTGTAAAGCTATCGATTTCCAAGGTTGGGAGGTTTTGTTTGAGTTCTTTATGGTAGTGATTGACCAGTTTTCCTTTGGCAGTAATCCAAGTGTTGTCCTCATACTGACGGGTATTTCCCTTGGTCAGCAATCCATAGACACCTGAATCTGCGATACAGTGAATAATGCCAAAGCGGAACAAAAATTGGCTATTGGCATGACTGGGGTCGTTATAGACAAAGCCTGTGAACTGGACTGTCTTACCCTCAAACTCATCTGGATAGTCGTAGATAGCCTCCATGACTTCCATATAGTTTTCATTAGTGATCTGAATACTATCTTGGGACAAGTATTTATCCGCCGCAGTTCGCATCTCCTTTTCATAGGCTGTTTTTGAAAAATAAGAACTGGTATCTGGTTTCAAATATTGGCTTGTCGTCCCTTCACTTGTCTGAATGGCTTGATCCGTGCCTTCTGATAAGGGGAAGTGATAGCCTTTGGCAGAAACGGTCTGAGAATCCAAGCTAACAGTTGGAAAAGTTAAACCGACGACAAGTGGAATAGCCAGAAGAGCAACACTAGTAACCTTCGCCAATCGGCTGTTCAGATGACTGTGGGTTTTGACTTGCTTCATCCAGATATACAATTGAACAATAGCCAAGATAAAGGAAAGCACCATGGAAATATAGGCCAGATAGGAATAGTGCATGTTGATGTACTGGTTTAATTTGCCGGACAGATGGAGATAAATAGTCAATTCAAAATAGCCAGCTAAAACTAAAAATCGAATCATAGGACGACTCCAATCAAGAGAGAATATACTAAGACAACGAGTGTCACAATCGTAATGAACTGACTGATAAATCGTGCTTTCAAGTAATTTTTCATCATGAGAATATTTTTGATATCCAGCATTGGGCCAATTACGAGAAAGGCCAAAACTGGTGCTAAGCCGAAACTCGAGAGAAGAGAAGATCCGATAAAAGCATCCGCCTCACTGCAGAGAGAGAGAAGAAAGGCCAAAAGCATCAAGAGCAGGATGGCAAAAAGAGGGGTCGCACTAATAGAGGTCAGAATCCGAGTTGGAACGTAGACCTGTATCATAGAGGCAAAGAGACAGCCAAATACCAAATAGCGTCCCGTATCAAAAAATTCATCAATGGCCTGCACAAAGACCTGAAAAACTTTTTTTGCAGGGGTCAAGTGAGAAAAATCATGTTCATGACAGGCAAAACGATTTTCTTTTTGAATCGGTTCTTGCCAGAAAAATCCTAGAAAAATCCCAAGTATCACAGCCACAACAATGGAACCCAGAGCTCGTAACAGGGCGACGTGGAAGGAGTTGCCAAAGGCAGAATAGGTCGCAAATAGAACAATGGGATTTATAACAGGCGCTGTTACGAGAAAGGGAACAGCCGTGTAACTAGGAACCTTCTTTTCCAGAAAACGATTGATAATGGGGACGATCCCACATTCGCAAGAAGGGAAAAGTATACCAACGAAGGTGCCAAAAAAGATTCTCCCCCAACGATTTCGAGGGAGAAAATGATAAACCTTGTCAGGTGTGATATAGACCTCAATCAGCCCTGAGACAATACTTCCTATCAGAACAAAGGGTAGGGCTTCAATGATTATAGAGAGAAAAATAGCCCCAGTCTGAAGCACACTAGACGGGAGTTGTTGGAAAGCAGTCATCTAGTTTTTCTTTTCTGCTTTGGCTTTTTTCTCTTTGTTATCAGGGAAAGTAACTTGTTTCAAATCAGGGAGTTTAGCAAACTCCTCAAACATCTTGTCCAAGTCATCAGTTTTTGTAAATTTTACAGCCATAGGTGTACCTCGATTCTAAATTCTACCCCTATTATACTATTATTTTGAGGAAAAGGGAAAAGTTAAAATTGAGTATCTAACGAATAATAGAGCGTGATATATCCTAATATACACTATGATTGTGATATAATAGTTGTGGAATAACGGAGGAAATGATGGATCATGAAACAATCGGTCAGGTTACCGATGAAGTAAAAGAAATTTTTGATATTGTTCTTGAAGCGAGCGACATAAAGGTCAACAAAGACGGTTTGAGAAGCCATATGATAAAACGCCATCACAATGATGTGATTCATCATATTGAAGACCTGGAACTCATACTAAGGAACCCAGATTTCGTCGGGGTCAATCCACGAGAGAAAGACGCCAGTTTCGAATATGTAAAAAGATTTGATGATAATGTTCTTGTTTCCATCAAGTTACATAAAAGTGGAGATTTCTTTTATGTTCTGACCATGTATCGCTTACAAGATTTCAAGTTACAAAGTCGTATTAAGTCTGGGTAGATTGAGAAAGCTTGACAAAAAAATAGATAGTGCTAGAATAACATTAACGAAAGACATTTGAGGGCAGAAAGGTTCCTGCCGCACCTTGAAGAAGGTATCTGAGATGCTGGGTACACCGACCAGCCAAATGTCCGTTATTTCAAAGGAGGGGCTTAAATGCTCCTTTTTTATTTAAAATTTCAAAATAGACTATACTCACCGCAGGCTTAGGCTTGCGATTTTTTATTTGCTCTGAAAATTGATTCGTTAATTTCAACAAATAGCTTTATAAAGCGTTTTGTCAAAAATAAAAACAGTGAAATTAATCTCTAATCCTTTTGTAAACTATTAGAATTAAATTGCAACCTTCTCAATGAATAGAATATTGAAATGAAGTAAATTTATTTCCCAACTTATGTTTTAAAATCGTAAGAGCTAATTTGAAACGTTTAGCTTATGGTATAATATATTCATGGATAAAAAATATGAAAAAATCTCCCAGGATTTGGGAGTGACTTTAAAGCAAATTGATACTGTTCTAAGTTTGACAGCTGAAGGGGCGACTATTCCCTTTATCGCGCGTTACCGCAAGGACATGACTGGTAGTCTGGATGAGGTGGCGATTAAGGCCATTATTGACTTGGATAAAAGTCTGACAAATCTCAACGACCGTAAGGAAGCCGTCTTAGCTAAGATTCAAGAACAAGGCAAGTTGACCAAGGAGTTGGAAGAAGCTATCTTAGCTGCCGAAAAATTAGCAGACGTAGAAGAGCTCTATCTTCCATATAAGGAAAAACGTCGAACCAAGGCAACCATTGCCCGTGAAGCAGGACTCTTTCCACTTGCTCGCTTAATCTTGCAGAATGTAGCGAACTTAGAGAAAGAAGCTGAAACATTTGTTTGTGAAGGATTTGCGACTGGTAAGGAGGCCTTGGTTGGTGCAGTTGATATCTTGGTTGAAGCCTTATCGGAAGATATGGCTTTGCGTTCCATGACTTATCAGGAGGTGCTGAGACACTCTAAACTTATTTCTCAAGCCAAGGATGAAAGTCTTGATGAAAAGCAGGTTTTTCAGATTTATTATGATTTTTCTGAGACAGTTGGAAACATGCAGGGATATCGTACCTTGGCCCTCAATCGTGGGGAGAAGCTAGGTGTCTTGAAGGTCGGTTTTGAACATGCAACGGACCGTATCCTTGCCTTCTTTGCTGCTCGTTTCAAGGTGAAAAATGCCTATATAGATGAAGTCGTTCAGCAATCTGTTAAGAAAAAGGTCTTGCCATCTATCGAGCGACGTATTCGGACAGAATTAACCGAGAAGGCAGAAGAAGGAGCTATTCAACTCTTTTCTGACAATTTGCGCAATCTCCTCTTAGTTGCTCCGCTGAAAGGGCGCGTGGTTCTTGGATTTGACCCAGCCTTTCGTACAGGTGCCAAGCTAGCTGTCGTGGATGCAACAGGAAAAATGCTGACAACTCAGGTCATTTATCCTGTCAAACCAGCATCAGCTCGTCAAATCGAAGAAGCCAAGAAAGATTTGGCAGACTTGATTGGTCAATACGGTGTAGAAATTATTGCCATTGGAAATGGTACTGCTAGTCGTGAAAGTGAAGCCTTTGTGGCGGAAGTTCTTAAAGATTTTCCAGATGTTAGTTATGTCATCGTAAATGAAAGTGGTGCTTCGGTCTATTCTGCCAGTGAGCTTGCTCGTCAGGAGTTTCCAGATTTGACCGTTGAAAAACGCTCTGCTATTTCTATCGCCCGTCGTTTACAAGATCCTCTTGCAGAGTTGGTTAAAATCGATCCTAAGTCAATTGGCGTTGGTCAGTACCAGCACGATGTCAGCCAGAAGAAGCTGTCTGAAAGTCTGGATTTTGTCGTGGATACCGTGGTGAACCAAGTCGGTGTCAATGTCAATACAGCTAGCCCAGCTCTTCTTTCCCATGTCGCTGGACTCAATAAAACCATTTCTGAAAATATCGTCAAGTATCGTGAAGAAGAAGGAAAAATAACCTCACGCGCCCAAATCAAGAAAGTTCCTCGTCTGGGGGCTAAGGCCTTTGAACAGGCTGCTGGTTTCCTCCGTATACCTGAAAGTAGCAACATCCTTGATAATACAGGAGTTCACCCAGAAAACTATTCTGCTGTTAAGGAACTCTTCAAACTCTTGCATATCAAGGATCTGAATGAAGAGGCCCAAGGCAAACTCAAGTCGCTTTCAGTCAAGGAAATGGCGCAAGAGCTAGACCTTGGTCCAGAAACTCTTAAAGATATCATTGCAGATCTTCTCAAACCAGGTCGAGATTTCCGTGATTCCTTTGACGCACCTGTGCTTCGCCAAGATGTCCTAGATATCAAAGACTTAGTAGTAGGCCAGAAGCTAGAAGGTGTTGTGCGTAACGTCGTTGACTTCGGTGCCTTCGTTGATATCGGGATTCACGAGGACGGCTTGATTCATATTTCCCATATGAGTCGCAAATTTATCAAACACCCAAGCCAAGTGGTGTCAGTTGGAGATTTGGTGACCGTTTGGGTTAAGAAAATCGATACTGAACGTAAAAAAGTCAATCTGTCGCTCCTCGCTCCAAATGAAACTGACTGATTACGTCAAGCAGGTTTCACTAGAAGACTTCGGCAGACCTTTTATCCATCATGTCCAGTGGAATAGGCGTCTACGTTCGACAGGTGGGCGATTTTTCCCAAAAGATGGGCATTTGGATTTTAATCCTAAGGTTTATCAGGAACTGGGGTTGGATGTTTTTAGAAAAATTGTCCGACATGAACTCTGTCATTATCATCTCTATTTTCAAGGAAAGGGCTATCAACATAAGGACCGAGATTTTAAGGAACTGTTGAAAGCGGTGGATGGATTACGCTTTGTACCAACCTTGCCAAATAGCCACTCTAAACCACTCAAGCTCTATCGTTGTCAATCCTGCCAGCAAGCTTATCATCGCAAGAGAAGGATTGATACTAAACGCTATCGCTGTGGAGTTTGTCGAGGTAAATTGCTACTAATAAATCAGCCTGAGGACTGATGAAAGCCGAGCCTACCCGTGATATACTATGTCTAACCTAGCAGAAAGAGGAAAAATCATGAACAGTAAATTTTATAAAATGAGACGAAATCGCATGATTTCAGGAGTTCTGGCGGGTCTGTCAGACAAGTGGAACTTTGATGTTACCCTTGTTCGTTTTCTATTTGCTATTTTTACAGTCGCAAACTTTGGACTTGGCGTGATTATCTATATCATCCTAGCTTCTATCATGCCTACCAAGGAAGAAATTGAAGCAGAAATGTATGGAACAGGTCCACGCAAACGTAAAGAAGCCCAAGCCATTGACGATAATGAAGGATGGTTTTGGTGAGGTAGAAACAGTTATTTTACTGTTAGTCTATGAATTCGACTAATCTATTTTAAAATTTTTGAACCCTTGTATCTGCAAGGGTTTTCTTCTTACTTTCTTTTTATGGTAAAATATTTTTAATGAAATGGCTACATTTCCCCCAATCTTACAAAAATGTAAGATTAAAGCCTTTTTTGTAAGGTTAAGTTATGGCAAGCGGTCTTTTTTTGATGTAAACTAGACTCATAAAGAACAAAGGAGTAACATCATGAAACAAATCTTACAGAAGAAAACAAGAAAACCAAGCCACAAAGATATCGAGCGCGTTCAGCTGGGATGCGCTATGATGCAAGCGACATTTCATTTGATGGGATATTAAGAAAGGAGATTCTCATGACACTTTTAGATGTAAAACACGTTCAAAAAATTTATAAAACTCGTTTTCAGGGCAACCAAGTAGAAGCTCTCAAGGATATTCACTTTACCGTCGAAAAGGGTGACTACGTTGCCATCATGGGTGAGTCTGGTTCTGGTAAATCAACTCTTCTCAATATTCTAGCTATGCTGGATAAACCAAGTCGTGGTCAGGTTTACTTGAATGGAACTGACACCGCAACCATTAAAAATTCACAGGCTTCTAGCTTCCGTCGTGAAAAGCTGGGCTTTGTCTTCCAAGACTTTAACTTGCTAGATACTCTCTCTGTAAAAGATAATATCTTGCTTCCGCTTGTCTTGTCAAGAAGACCTATTACGGAGATGATGAAGAAATTGGTGGTGACAGCTGAGAATCTAGGCATCAACCAATTACAAGAGAAGTACCCTTACGAGATTTCTGGTGGTCAGAAACAGCGTGTAGCAGTAGCCCGCGCCATCATCACAGAACCTGAAATTCTCCTTGCGGATGAGCCAACAGGAGCTCTTGACTCCAAGTCCTCTGCAGCCTTACTTGATGTCTTTGATGAAATCAATGAGCGCGGCCAAACCATTCTCATGGTAACCCACTCAACGGCAGCAGCTAGTAGAGCCAAGCGCGTGCTCTTCATCAAAGACGGCATTCTTTATAATCAAATCTACCGTGGAGAGAAGACAGAGCGTCAGATGTTCCAAGAAATCTCTGATACCTTGACTGTCATGGCAAGCGAGGTGAATTAGTATGTTTCGATTAACCAATAAGTTAGCGGTATCGAACTTGATTAAAAACCGCAAACTCTACTATCCTTTTGCGCTGGCTGTTCTCTTGGCAGTCACTGTCACCTATCTTTTTTACTCTCTAACCTTCAATCCCAAGATTGCTGAAATCCGTGGAGGAACAACCATTCAGGCTACACTTGGATTTGGTATGTTTGTCGTCACCCTTGCGTCAGCTATTATCGTCCTTTACGCCAATAGTTTTGTTATGAAAAACCGGTCCAAGGAACTGGGAATTTATGGCATGTTGGGCTTGGAGAAACGTCACCTGATCAGTATGACCTTTAAGGAGTTAGTGCTATTTGGGATTCTAACTGTTGGAGCGGGTATCGGTATTGGAGCCTTGTTTGACAAGTTAATTTTCGCCTTTTTACTCAAACTAATGAAATTGAAGGTTGAGCTGGTCGCTACCTTCCAAATGAATGTTGTCATTGCAGTACTTGTTGTCTTTGGATTGATTTTCCTAGGCCTCATGTTCCTGAATGCCCTTCGAATCGCCCGTATGAATGCCCTCCAGCTCTCGCGTGAGAAAGCAAGCGGAGAGAAAAGAGGTCGCTTTCTACCTCTCCAAACGATTCTTGGTTCGATTAGTTTAGGAATTGGCTACTATCTTGCCCTTACAGTAAAAGATCCTCTTACAGCCCTAACAACCTTCTTCTTAGCTGTTTTGCTGGTTATCTTTGGAACCTATCTCTTGTTCAATGCAGGGATTACCGTTTTCCTTCAAATCTTGAAGAAAAACAAGAAATATTATTACCAACCTAATAACCTCATATCTGTTTCCAACCTGATTTTTCGTATGAAGAAAAATGCGGTTGGACTAGCAACTATCGCTATTTTATCAACAATGGTCTTGGTTACCATGTCTGCAGCGACAAGCATTTTCAATGCCTCAGAATCCTTTAAAAAAGTGATGAATCCGCATGACTTTGGAATTACTGGACAAAATGTTGAAAAAGAAGACTTGGACAAACTCTTGAGCCAGTTTGCAAGTGACAAAGGTTATAGTGTCAAAGAGAAAGAAGTGCTTCGTTACAGTAACTTTGGTATTGCAAATCAAGAAGGAACCAAGTTAACTATTTTCGAAAGGGGACAAAATCGTGTCCAACCTAAAACAGTCTTCATGGTATTTGACCAAAAAGATTATGAAAATATGACTGGTCAAAAGCTTTCTCTATCAGGAAATGAGGTCGGTCTTTTTGCCAAAAATGACGGACTGAAAGGACAGAAAGCTCTAACTCTAAATAACCATCAATTTTCTGTCAAAGAAGAATTTAATACAGATTTTATTGTGAATCATGTCCCAAATCAGTTTAATATTTTTACTACTGATTACAATTACCTTGTTGTTCCTAATTTACAAGCATTTTTGGATCAATTCCCAGATTCGGCTATCTATAATCAGCTTTACGGTGGTATAAATGTAAATATCAGTGAAGAAGAACAACTCAAAGTCGCTGAAGAATATGAAAAATACTTACAAAAGTTTAATGCTCAATTAAACACTGAAGGTAGCTATGTGTATGGTAGCAATCTAGCAGATGCTAGTGCTCAAATGAGTGCCCTCTTTGGTGGTGTCTTCTTTATCGGTATTTTCCTATCCATTATCTTTATGGTCGGAACCGTTCTGGTCATCTATTACAAACAAATTTCTGAAGGCTATGAAGACCGTGAGCGCTTTATTATCTTGCAGAAAGTTGGTTTAGATCAAAAGCAAATCAAGCAAACCATTAACAAACAGGTTTTAACTGTTTTCTTCCTTCCTTTGCTTTTTGCCTTCATACACCTAGCCTTTGCCTACCATATGCTTAGTCTGATTTTAAAAGTGATTGGTGTAATAGATACGAATATGATGTTGATTGTGACCTTGTCTATCTGCGCTATCTTCCTCATCGCCTATGTCTTGATTTTCATGATTACTTCTAGAAGTTATCGCAAGATTGTGCAAATGTAAAAAAAGATACCTCGACTTCAAAATCGAGGTATTCTTGTATTTTATACTCAATGAAAATCAAAAAGCAAACTAGGAAGCTAGACGCAGGTTGCTCAAAGCACTGCTTTGAGGTTGCAGATAGAACTGACGAAGTCAGCTCAAAACACTGTTTTGAGGTTGCAGATAAAACTGACGAAGTCAGTAACCATATATACGGCAAGGCGAAGCTGACGTAGTTTGAAGAGATTTTCGAAGAGTATTAAATGCTGAAAAGTTGTCCTAGCAGAAAGGTAACGCCCATAGTTAAGAGACCAATAGCGAGGTTCCGAATCATAGCTGTTTTGGTTGGTGCTTTTCCAAGTCTGGCACTAGTGTAACCAGTGAGAAGAAGGGCCACACCGACGATAAGGACGGTAGCAGGGATACGGTATTCACTTGGGAAAATGGTAATTGAAAGCATGGGTGGTAAGCTACCAAGGAAAAAAGAAATAAAGCTAGAGATAGCAGCATGCCATGGATTGGTAAACTCTTCATACTCTATCCCATATTTTTCCTCTACCAAAGCCTTGAGCGGATTATTTAAAAAGGCTTTGTTGGTCAAGAGTTGAGCAGAGGTTTCACATTCTCCATTTTGGATATAGGCTGCATAGAGAGACTTTTTGGCTAGTTCCATATCTTGGTCTAGCAAGACTTGCTCACGCGCAACGGCTGCTTCCTCGGTATCTTTTTGAGTTGAAACAGATACATATTCTCCACCAGCCATCGAAAAGGCACCAGCTAAGATAGCTGCAAATCCTGATAAAAAGATAATCCAGATATTACTCGTAGCACTAGCAACCCCGATAACCACACCAGCAATGGAAATAATTCCATCATTGGCACCAAGAACACCCGCACGCAGGATATTTAAACGACCTGCAAAATTTGAATCGATTTCGTGATTTGTTTCTGACATACTATTCTCCTTTTTATCCAGTATAAAGGAAAAATATAGGGAAATCAATCCTTTAAAAGTATCTGAAAAAAGTTGCACGATTTTAATGATATAAAAATGTCGACATCTTCTCTAATAGATCAAATACCGAAGGTAAAGAGTATAGAATAGCATAAAAAATTTTAAATTAAATACGATAAATATTTTGTTCACTTTATAATCGTTTACAAGAGAATAATTAGTATTAAATCAAATAAAATCCAAATATTTTGCGAACTTTTCTATATTTTTTTCGTAAAACGCTTTACAAGTTTTTAAAAACATGATATAGTAATGGAGCTTAGAAAATGAGATGATGTTTTCTAGCAAATATAAACCCGAGTAAAAAATGCCTACGGACAGGCAGGGTTGAATGCCGAAGCGTGGTTGAAAAACCACATTATTGATAGGGTTAAAAGCCTACTTTTATAAGTTGATGTTAGGACACTTGTCCTAATTCATAAATTTTTAGTGTGGTGAAAGCACACGTCATCTTGTGAAACGATCAATAAAGTACGTAATATTTGCTACTAGAGAGTTTGGAAACATCAGGAACAGACATACTCAAAAGAAACAAACATAAAAACGTCAGAAGATTGCAGAGCAGGTGAAAACCTGCTCTTTTTTCATGAGTCAACCTTTAGTCGCCTTTATCTTCTTGAGGCACTAAAAATACGGTAAAGGAGTAAGTCTTGAAGGAGTTAGATCAAAATCAAGCCCCAATTTATGAGGCCATGGTGAAGTTACGCAAGAAAAGGATTGTTCCCTTTGATGTTCCAGGTCACAAACGTGGACGAGGAAATCCAGAACTTGTCGAACTACTAGGAGAAAAATGTGTTGGAATTGATGTCAATTCGATGAAACCCTTGGATAATCTTGGTCACCCCATTTCGATTATTCGGGATGCAGAGGAGCTGGCAGCTGATGCTTTTGGAGCAGCCCATGCCTTTCTCATGATTGGAGGAACAACTTCATCGGTACAGACTATGATTCTTTCTACCTGCAAGGCAGGAGATAAGATTATTCTGCCACGTAATGTCCACAAATCTGCTATTAATGCGCTGGTTCTATGTGGTGCTATTCCCATCTATATCGAGATGAGTGTAGATCCTAAGATTGGTATCGCTTTAGGTCTTGAAAATGACCGAGTAGCCAAAGCCTTAAAGGACCATCCAGATGCCAAGGCCATTTTGATTAACAATCCTACTTACTACGGAATCTGTTCAGACCTAAAGGGGTTGACAGAAATAGCTCATGAAGCTGGTATGATGGTTTTAGTGGATGAGGCTCACGGAGCACACTTACATTTTACTGATAAACTTCCAATTTCTGCTATGGATGCAGGTGCTGATATGGCAGCAGTTTCCATGCATAAGTCTGGTGGGAGTTTGACACAAAGTTCGCTTCTTTTAATCGGGGAGCAGATGAATCCTGAATACGTACGTCAGATTATCAATCTTACCCAGTCAACATCTGCCTCTTACTTGTTGATGGCTAGTTTGGATATTTCACGTCGCAACTTGGCCCTTCGTGGTAAAGAGTCGTTTGAGAAGGTCATTGAGCTATCCGAGTATGCTCGTCGTGAAATCAATGCTATCGGTGGCTACTACGCTTACTCAAAAGAATTAGTAGACGGTGTCTCTGTTTGTGATTTTGATGTAACCAAGTTGTCAGTCTACACTCAGGGTATTGGCTTAACAGGTATCGAAGTTTATGACCTCCTACGAGATGAATACGACATTCAGATTGAGTTTGGTGATATCGGCAATATCTTGGCCTATATTTCGATTGGTGACCGTATCCAAGACATCGAGCGCTTAGTCGGTGCTTTGGCTGATATCAAGAGACTCTATTCACGAGATGGGAAGGACTTGATAGCTGGAGAATATATCCAGCCCGAGTTGGTGCTGTCTCCACAAGAAGCCTTCTATTCGGAGAGAAAAAGTTTGTCTTTAGACGAATCTGTTGGACAGGTCTGTGGGGAATTTGTCATGTGCTATCCTCCAGGAATCCCTATCTTGGCTCCTGGTGAACGCATTACACGTGAAATTGTAGACTATATCCAATTTGCCAAGGAACGTGGTTGCTCCCTCCAAGGGACAGAAGATCCAGAGGTCAATCACATCAACGTCATTAAGAGAAAGGATAACTAGATGGATTTATGGTTTTCTGAAGTTCATACTCCAGATGTGAAATTGTCCCTGAGAACAGCCAAGCAACTCTACGCTGGTAAAAGTGAATGGCAGGATATCGAAGTCTTGGATACACCAGCTTTTGGAAAAATTTTGATTTTAAATGGGCATGTCTTGTTCTCAGATGCGGATGATTTTGTCTACAATGAAATGACCGTTCATGTTCCCATGGCTGTGCATCCCAATCCCAAGAAAGTTTTGGTAATAGGGGGTGGCGACGGCGGTGTTGCCCAAGTATTAACACTCTATCCTGAGCTGGAACAAATCGATATCGTGGAACCAGATGAGATGCTAGTTGAAGTTTGTCGTGAGTATTTTCCAGACTTTGCTTCAGGGCTAGACGATCCTCGTGTTACCATTTACTACCAAAATGGGCTACGCTTTTTGCGAAACTGCGAGGATGATTACGATATTATCATCAACGATGCGACAGATCCATTTGGACATACGGAAGGGCTCTTTACCAAGGAATTTTACGGAAACAGTTATCGTGCTCTTAAAGAAGACGGAATCATGATTTATCAGCATGGGAGTCCTTTCTTTGACGAGGATGAGTCAGCTTGCCGAAGCATGCACCGCAAGGTCAATCAAGCCTTTCCAATCAGTCGGGTCTATCAGGCCCATATACCAACCAGTCCTGCTGGTTATTGGTTGTTTGGATTTGCATCGAAAAAATACCACCCTGTCAAAGATTTTGACAAGGAAGGATGGAAAAAACGCCAGCTTTTCACAGAATACTACACTGCA
The DNA here is from genome assembly GCF_946188615.1 of Streptococcus mitis. Lineage (GTDB taxonomy): Bacteria > Bacillota > Bacilli > Lactobacillales > Streptococcaceae > Streptococcus > Streptococcus mitis_BZ. The sequence continues at coordinate 137,311 of NZ_CAMHVK010000001.1, read as the reverse complement.
AACTTACACGTGGGAGCCTTTATGTTGCCCAAGTATGTTGAGGACATTTTAGAAGAAGAGGAAGGAAAAAAATGAGTCGTTTACTAGTTATTGGATGTGGGGGAGTTGCCCAAGTTGCTATTTCAAAGATTTGTCAGGATAGCGAAACCTTTACAGAGATTATGATTGCTAGCCGTACCAAATCAAAATGTGATGACTTGAAAGCTAAACTGGAAGGCAAAACAAGTACAAAGATTGAGACAGCTGCTCTTGATGCTGATAAGGTAGAAGAAGTGATTGCCCTGATTGAAAGCTATAAACCAGAAGCTGTTTTGAACGTAGCTTTACCATATCAAGATTTAACCATTATGGATGCTTGTTTGGCTACAGGTGTCCACTATATCGATACAGCTAACTACGAAGCAGAAGACACAGAAGACCCTGAATGGCGTGCCATCTATGAGAAACGTTGCAAGGAACTTGGTTTTACTGCCTACTTTGACTACTCATGGCAATGGGCTTATCAAGAAAAATTCAAAGAAGCAGGCTTGACAGCTCTTCTTGGATCTGGTTTTGACCCAGGTGTGACCAGCGTTTTTTCAGCTTACGCCCTTAAACATTATTTTGATGAAATCCACTATATCGACATTTTAGACTGTAATGGTGGTGACCACGGTTATCCGTTTGCGACAAACTTTAACCCAGAAATCAATCTCCGCGAGGTTTCTGCGCCAGGTTCTTACTGGGAAGATGGAAAATGGGTCGAAGTCGAAGCCATGTCTATCAAGCGTGAGTATGATTTCCCTCAGGTTGGACAAAAAGACATGTATCTCCTTCACCATGAAGAAATTGAATCATTGGCTAAGAACATTCCAGGTGTCAAACGTATTCGTTTCTTTATGACTTTTGGTCAATCTTATCTAATGCACATGAAATGTCTTGAAAATGTTGGACTCCTTCGTACGGATGCCATTAACTTTAATGGACAAGACATCGTTCCGATTCAATTTTTAAAAGCGCTACTTCCAGATCCTGCAAGCCTTGGTCCACGCACGGTTGGTAAAACCAATATCGGTTGTATCTTTACAGGTGTCAAAGATGGCGTTGAAAAGACCATCTACATTTACAATGTTTGCGACCATCAGGAATGTTACGCAGAAGTTGGTTCACAAGCCATTTCTTACACGACAGGCGTTCCAGCTATGATTGGGACAAAATTGGTTATGAACGGTACTTGGAAACAAGCTGGAGTGTATAACCTTGAAGAATTGGATCCAGATCCATTCATGGAAGCTTTGAATGAGTATGGTTTGCCATGGGTTGTGGTTGAAAATCCACAAATGGTGGACTAATGAAGCTAGAACAAGTACCAACACCAGCTTACGTCATTGACTTGGCAAAGTTAGAAGCCAACTGCCGCATCCTACAATATGTTCAAGAAGAAGCTGGTTGCAAGGTTTTGCTTGCCCAGAAGGCCTATTCCCTTTACAAAACCTATCCCTTGATTAGCCAGTATCTATCTGGTACGACAGCTAGTGGACTCTATGAGGCCAAATTGGCAAGGGAAGAATTTCCTGGTGAAGTCCATGTCTTTGCGCCTGCTTTCAAGGATGCAGACTTGGAGGAATTGCTGGAGATAACGGACCATATCGTCTTTAACTCAGAGAGACAGTTGCGTAAGCATGGGTCTCGTTGTAGGGAGGCTGGTATCAGTGTTGGTTTGCGACTTAACCCTCAGTGTTCAACTCAAGGAGATCACGCTCTCTATGATCCTTGTGCACCTGGTTCCCGTTTCGGAGTTACTCTAGACAAGATTCCTAGTGATTTGCTAGATTTGGTGGATGGTCTTCATTTTCACACCCTTTGCGAGCAGGGAGCAGATGATTTAGAAACAACTTTGAAAGCAGTAGAAGAGCAATTTGGTTCGTACTTACATGAGGTCAAATGGCTCAATATGGGGGGCGGACACCACATCACAAGAGAAGGTTACGATGTGGATTTGCTGATTTCAGAAATCAAGCGTATCCGAGAAACTTACAATCTTGAAGTCTATATCGAGCCGGGTGAAGCCATTGCGCTCAATGCGGGTTATCTAGCAACTGAGGTATTAGATATTGTAGAAAACGGCATGGAAATCTTGGTTTTAGACGCCTCTGCGACCTGCCATATGCCTGATGTACTTGAGATGCCCTATCGTCCACCTTTGAGAAATGGCTTTGAGGCACAGGAAAAAGCCCATACCTATAGACTTTCTTCTAATACCTGTCTGACGGGCGATGTGATTGGTGATTATAGCTTTGAAAATCCAGTCCAAATCGGAGACAGACTTTATTTCGAAGACATGGCTATTTACTCATTTGTCAAAAATAATACCTTTAATGGTATTGGATTGCCAAGTCTCTACCTCATGGACGAACAGGGAGACTGCAGCTTAGTCAAAGCCTTTGGCTATCAAGATTTTAAAGGGAGATTATCATGATGGACAGTCCCAAAAAATTAGGCTATCGCATGCCAGCAGAGTACGAAGCACACCATGCTACCCTCATGATATGGCCGACTCGACCAGGTTCATGGCCCTTTCAAGGAAAGGCTGCCAAAAGAGCTTTCAGCCAGATTATTAAGACCATAGCAGAAGGGGAGAGAGTCTATCTTTTGGTGGAGCAAGATTATCTATCTGAAGCCCAAGACTACCTTGGAGATAGCGTTGTTTATTTAGACATTCCCACCAATGATGCATGGGCGCGTGATACAGGTCCGACCATTCTCGTCAATGATAAAAGAGAAAAGTTGGCAGTCGATTGGGCTTTCAATGCTTGGGGTGGTGCTGTTGATGGTCTTTATCAAGATTATGAAGATGATGACCAAGTAGCTAGTCGTTTTGCTGAGGCCTTGGAAATACCTGTTTACGATGCTAAACCTTTTGTACTAGAAGGAGGAGCAATCCATAGCGATGGCCAAGGAACCATTCTCGTAACTGAAAGTTGCCTTCTCAGTGCTGGTCGAAATCCTCATCTTAGTAAAGAGGAAATCGAGAGTACCTTATTAGAGTGCCTTGGAGCTGAAAAAGTCATTTGGCTTCCTTATGGTATTTATCAGGACGAAACCAATGAACACGTTGACAATGTTGCTGCCTTTGTTGGTCCTGCAGAGCTTGTCTTGGCTTGGACAGATGATCAAAATGATCCTCAATATGCCATGTCAGCAGCTGATTTAGCGCTTTTAGAAAAGGAAACAGATGCAAAAGGTCGTCACTTCACCATTCATAAACTTCCAATTCCAGCTCTTCATCAAGTTGTAACCAAAGAGGATTTGCCAGGCTACATCTATGAAGAAGGAGAAGAAGAGCGATACGCAGGTGAAAGGCTCGCTGCTTCCTATGTCAATTTCTATATTGCTAACAAGGCAGTCTTGGTTCCCCAGTTTCAAGATAAAAACGACCAAGTAGCCTTAGATATCCTCAGCAAGTGTTTTCCAGACCGTAAAGTTGTCGGAATACCAGCCAGAGATATTCTTTTAGGTGGTGGCAATATCCACTGTATCACCCAACAAATCCCAGAATAGGAGAAAAAGATGAGAAATGTAAGAGTTGCAGCCATTCAGATGCAATGCGCTAAGGATGTGTCAACAAATATCCAAACCGCAGAGCGTTTAGTACGTCAGGCTGCAGAACAAGGCGCACAAATCATTCTCTTACCCGAGTTATTTGAACGTCCCTATTTCTGTCAGGAACGTCAGTATGACTACTACCAGCATGCCCAGTCGGTGACAGAAAATACAGCCATTCAGCATTTTAAGGTGATTGCTAAAGAACTAAAAGTTGTTTTACCAATCAGTTTCTATGAAAAAGATGGCAATGTCTTGTATAACTCTATTGCCGTTATTGATGCAGATGGGGAAGTTCTGGGCGTTTATCGGAAGACTCACATACCAGATGATCATTATTATCAAGAAAAGTTTTATTTTACGCCTGGCAACACAGGTTTCAAGGTCTGGGATACTCGTTATGCTAAGATTGGGATTGGCATCTGTTGGGATCAATGGTTCCCTGAAACAGCGCGCTGTCTTGCATTGAATGGTGCTGAATTGCTCTTTTATCCTACAGCCATCGGTTCAGAGCCGATTTTGGATACAGATAGTTGTGGTCACTGGCAACGTACCATGCAAGGACACGCAGCAGCAAATATTGTTCCAGTCATCGCAGCCAATCGTTATGGATTAGAGGAAGTCGCTCCAAGTGAGGAAAATGGTGGACAGAGTTCCAGTCTTGACTTCTACGGTTCATCCTTTTTGACGGATGAAACAGGAGCTATTCTAGAGCAAGCTGAAAGACAAGGAGAAGCTGTTCTGTTAGCAACTTATGACCTAGACAAGGGAGCAAGCGAACGCCTAAACTGGGGCTTGTTTCGTGATAGAAGACCCGAAATGTATCAACGTATTACGGACTAGTAGGGGAGAAATAAGAGATTCATTCTGCTAGATTAGTTTTCACTAGCAACTATAAGATACTAGGTCATCTAGCAAGTGGATTTTATATTTTAACCCTCTAAGGCTTTCTCGCGCTTTGATGCGAGGAGCTTTTCTGTTTAAGATTTATCAATAAAACATGCTATAATAGTTGCAGAAAGGTTGGTATTTATGGCTAGGATATTGGTTATTGAAGACAATAGTGACATTCAAGAGATTTTGCGAACACTTCTTACTGAGGAGCATGAGGTGATTCAAGCCTTTTCCGGTACAGAAGGAATCATGCGTTTTGACCAAGGTGGGATTGACCTCGTTTTGCTAGATATCATGCTTCCTGGGAAAAATGGGGATCAGGTTTTAAAAGCCATCAGGGAACAAAGTCAAACTCCAGTCATTATGCTAACAGCTTTGAGCGATAAGAAGTTAATCAGTCAATACCTCTTAGACGGTGCCAATGATTACATAGTCAAACCTTTTGATTTGGACGAAGTCTTTGCAAGAGTTACTGTTCAGTTACGTCAAAGTGCAGAAAAACAGCCTGCAGAAATTGTAAAAACTGAAAATCTGCCACAAAACTTGAAAAATATCCAGTTTGATGCCGAAAGTTTTGAAATCAAAAATAGTCAGGAAACGATTCGTCTTGCTAAGAAAGAATGCTTGATTCTCCAAACTCTCCTCAAACATCCTAAGAAAATTTTCACCAAGGAAGAACTTTATGAATTGGTCTGGGAGGATAGCTACCTACCTGGAGATAATACTCTCAATACGCATTTGAGTAATCTTCGAAAAAAATTAAACCAGCTTGACCCAAATCAAGAATATATTGAAACCATCTGGGGAGTTGGGGTAAGATTAAAAGGAGACAAGCAATGACCTACATGATAATTTTTGTCCTACTAGTACTCCTAATTATTTTATCGATTGCATTGATTCGCTACCATCTAGCACTTAAAAACTTGAGTCAACAGATTGAAGACAAGATTCTCACAGGTAGTATGAAAAGAGTCGGAGTCAGCATTTTTTCCAAACATTTTTTACATCTCTACCAGCAAATTGAAAATCTATTTCAGGAAGTAGAACAATCTCGATTGGTGATGAAAAGGGAAAAACAGACTCTGGATATGGCCATCAGCAATATCGCCCATGATATTCGAACACCTTTGACTATCGCTTCAGGTTACACCCAACAATTGATAAAATCTCCTGAAAACAAAGCAGAAACCTTACAAAAAATCGCCCAGCATCTTGATTTAGTTTCCAAACGTTTGGAGGCTCTCCTAGAATACCGTCGTTTGATGGAAGGAGCTGTCAAACCGAAACTGGAAGAAGTGGACCTTTCAGCTTTTATCACCAAAAAAACTCTGACTTATTATGATGTTTTTCAGGCGGCAAATATCACGCTTGATTTTAAGGTTGAAGCTGGTTTAAAAACGAGGACTGATGAAGACTTGCTGGATCGTATTTTACAAAATTTGCTTGGAAATATCCTCAAGCATGGCAAGGAAGAAGCACGTCTATCTTTGAGAAAGGAAAAGGAACAGCTTGTCTTAGAAATTGCAAACCTTGTTAAACAGCCCATCAAAAAAATAGAAAATCTCAGTAACCGTTTTTATTCTGAAAATCTATCTGATACGGAAGAATCCTCTGGTTTAGGCCTTTATATCACTGAGGAATTATGCCATCTTCTCGGTGCAGAGATGAAACTAAGCACAGATGGGCAATGGTTGTCAGTTTTTATTTACTTTTAACAAAAAGAAACCTCCTCTGTAGGCTAGAGGAGGTTATTTTTTATAAACTTTTCTTTTTGAAAACTGCCAGTCCACTTAGATTAAAGATTACAATAACAGCTAAGCTAACTATAAGTGTATAGAAAATGGATTCACTATTAGCAGTCATAGCATAGAAAAACTGCAATGATAAATATGGCAAAATTTTGATACTTGGGAAGATAAGCATTGGCATAGAAAGTAAGATAGAGCTGACCAAATAACCAATAAATACAGCAAGATAAGAATGACTAACATAGAGAATGAAGGAAACAATGGAAAGCCAAGCAAGGAGGCAAAGGAATTGAAGGAAAATGGTTGTCAATAGATTGCCAATAAAGCCATCAGGCATAGTTCCAAATCCATTTAAGATAGTTGCTGGAATAAAGGCAATCACAAGACTGATGATAAGTTGCAAAAGTGCAATAGAAGCCAATACAAAGGCTTTCGCTAGAAAAAACTCGGTACGAGAGACACCCACTGTTAAATTATTTTTATAGAGTTTGCCGATTAAATCAACTCCAAGAACGAGGCAGGCTAGGACTATGCAGAGAAAAACGAGGTTTGAACCTTGACTAGATGCGTTGATCAGGGCTTGTACACCGTCCCAACCATGGGTTGGAATGTCTGGCTCTTCTGTCTGGATTGCCATTAGATGACCAGTAGCCCCAAAAACAGCCCCCATTAACATGAGTACAAAGAGAATGAACTCTGTAATCCAGAATCCTTTGGAACGGAAAAGACGGTAAAAGTCTGCTTGAATGGTATGTATCATGATTTTCCTCCTATTGGACCAATTGAGTGAAGTATTCTTCTAGGTTTTGACGGGCATAGTAAATCTCGTCAATGTCAACATCTGCCAAGGTTAATTCCTTGAGAATCTGTTTGACATCTTGTTCCTGACCAAAGATGTGAATTTCATTTTCTGGATTAACAACCTTGAACTGGAGCTGGATTTGTTCTTTCAATACTTGACAAGCTTTCTCTTGGTCAGCTGTCTTAAGAACAATATAATCCTCACTTAGTGTTTCAAATTCAGCTTTGCTGATTTCACGGATAATCTTGCCTTGATCTAAAATACCAAAGCGATTTGCTAGGAGATAGAGTTCTGACAAGATATGGCTAGAGATGAGAATGGTGATTCCTTTTTCTTGATTGAGGCGTTGAATCATCAGACGAAATTCTTTGATACCTATTGGGTCGAGACCGTTGATAGGTTCATCTAATATCAGGAGGTCTGGTTTAGATAGAAGGGCAATGGCGATACCAAGTCTTTGTTTCATTCCTAGCGAGAAATCACGAAAGACTTTCTTACCTGTATCTGGCAAACCTACATAATCCAGCGTTTCTCTAATGACTTGATCAGCATTTGGAATATGACGAATCATACAGTAATATTTCAGATTTTGGTAGGCTGTTAAGTGATTATGGGCTACAGGTGATTCGATTACTGAACCTACTCGAGATAGAGCCTTGGTCCACTCATTTTCCGTTTGGCTAGAGAAGAGGGAAACAGTTCCCTTATCCGCAAATAGTAGTTGCGTAATGATTTTTATCAAGGTAGTTTTCCCAGCTCCGTTTTTCCCAATAAGTCCATAAATATCTCCCTCTCTTATCGTTAGATGAAGATCCTGAAGGATAGCTTGTTTGTCAAAGTTTTTGGACAATCCATGAATGTCGAGTACTGTTTTCATGATTCTCTCCTTTTGATTTATTTTGTTAACTTTAGTATAAAGCATAGAAATCAAAGAAAGCTCAAGCATTTCTAAAGAGTTTCTAAAGTTTTAGGAATTCTTAAATATCAAAACCCAGTTGGCATGAACTGGGCTTCTTAATTATAAAATATATTTCTCAATGGCACGCGCAACGCCGTCTTCTTCGTTGCTGGCTGTAACGGCATCCGCAAGAGATTTGACATAATCGCTGGCATTTCCCATTGCAATGCCAAGTCCTGCAAACTGGAGCATTTCGATATCATTATTAGCATCGCCCATGGCCATGATTTCTGAGGAATCAATCTTCAAAATATCTGCTAGTCGAGAAAGAGCAGTAGCCTTTGTCGTACCAAGTGGCATAGCTTCATAAATGACAGGCTGTGAACGAACTCCACTAAATCGTTGACAGAGTTCCCCAGCAAAACGCTTCTCAAAATCGTCCGTTTGGCTCTCTGTCCCCAAAAACATCCCTTGGAACATACGGTACTTGCCACTAGTCGCTTCCTCAAGAGAAATTTCAGTCAAATCTGAAAAGACTAAGTTGGCATCATTTTGGATGACTTGATTGGGCTTGCCACCGAGGACAAAATAATGTTCCTCATCAAAAAGAGTCAACTGAACATCACTTTTTTCAGCTAGGTCATAGAGGTATTCGATGTCTGCTGGACTAAGTTCTTGCCAGTCAACTAGTCCCCAGTCACTTGTCTGGTGAGTTGAACAACCGTTGTTAACAATGACATACTCATTCTGGAGGTCAAGCCCCAGTTTTTTGTAGTAGGGGAGGACACCGAAAAGCGGGCGACCCGTACAGAGAACAAGTTTGACACCTTTTTCAATAGCTTGGTGAATAGCAGTAATGTGAGCTTGTGGGATTTCCTTGGCTTCATTGAGGAGAGTTCCGTCCATATCCAAGGCTAGTAGTTTAATCATAAGACTTCCTTCTTTATCTTTTGGTATTATTATAGCATATAGACTATGAAATGTCTGACAGAATAGTAACATTCGACTTTCTTTTTCTTGAAAAAGAAAATAAAATCTTATATAATATGTACACTTAATATTTAAGGAGAAATAATGTCAAAGTATCACTTTAATTCAATTTACAAAAATGATGAAACAGAGTCTACAGGTCTTCTTTTCATCAAAGTCTACAACAAGTGGGAAAGCAATTTGAAAAGAGTCTTGAAATCAGTTGGCCTCACTTTGCCCCAATTTATCGTTTTAACTTCGCTCTTGTTTTTGTCTAATAGAGAGGAATATGTAACGCAAGTTGATATCGCTCGGTTCACTGGTATGGATGTCATGACGGTTTCCCAGATTGTTAGACTACTGGAGAAGAAAGACTACATTAGACGCGATCAACACCCAAAGGATAGTCGGGCAAAACTTGTCTCAGTGACGAATTCTGGTGCGGAGAAGGTCAATCAAGCTTTACCTTTAGTAGAAGGTGTTGATGAAGAATTTTTTGAAAAACTATCTAACGATAGAGAAGTTTTTAATCGCTTTTTAGTAGAGTTGGAGGATAAAAATGCCTAGATATTGGGTCGGAGTTGTTTCAAAGAACCATGTTTTAAGAGGAGTTGAGGGAAATTTTTGTCAGGTCTGTCATGGAAAGGGCGGCCCCTTAAATCGTATGAAAAAAGGTGACTATCTTTTATACTATAGTCCAAAATACGATATGAATGGTCAAGATAAGTTACAGGCTTTTGTGGCCGTAGGTAAAATTATAGATGACAAAGCCTATCAAGTAGAGCAATTTGAAGGATTCTTTCCCTTTAGACGAAATGTCGAGTATTATCTACCAGTCAAAGATTGTTCCATAGAAATAGCTAGACAGCATCTTGAATGGAGAGACTATACTTCTCGACTTCGTTATGGACATTTTGAAGTTTCTAAAGACTTTTTCCTCTATATCTTTCATCATATGAAAGTGGATGATGAAGTATGATTGATTTGCTAGTTAAATGATTATCAACAAGAATTTTGGATTTGGACTGTGAAGCGAACTTTGCTATAATAGAGTAAGAAACTTTGATAAACCAAACGAGGCTGAGATGAAATTACTTTATACTGATATTCGGACTTCTTTGACAGAAATCCTAACCAGAGAGGCGGAGGAGCTAGTTGCCGCGGGTAAGCGGGTCTTCTACATTGCCCCCAACTCTCTTTCTTTTGAAAAGGAACGCGCCGTGCTGGAATGCTTGTCCCAGCAGGCTTCTTTTGCGATTACCGTCACGCGATTTGCTCAAATGGCTCGTTACCTGGTCTTGAATGACTTGCCAGCTAAGACCAGTCTTGATGATATCGGTCTTGGTATGGCCTTTTACAAGTGCCTTGCCGAACTCGATCCTAAGGACTTACGTGTTTATGGTGCGATTAAGCAGGATCCTCAGTTTATCCAGCAGTTGATTGAGCTTTATCACGAGATGACGACTGCTCAGATGAGTTTTTTAGACTTGGAAAGTTTGACGGATGAGGACAAGCGAGCAGATTTACTCTTGATTTTTGAGAAAGTAACCGCCTATCTCAATCAAGGCCAGTTGGCTCAGGGCAGTCAGTTGTCCCATTTGATTGAGGCTATTGAGAATGACAAGGTAAGTAGTGATTTTACTCAAATTGCCCTTGTCATTGATGGATTTACCCGTTTTTCTGCCGAGGAAGAGCGAATTGTGGAATTACTTCATGGCAAGGGTGTTGAGATTGTCATCGGGGCTTATGCGAGCAAGAAAGCCTATACTAGCCCTTTTAGCGAGGGCAATCTCTACCAAGCCAGTGTGGAGTTTCTCCATCATCTAGCCTCTAAATACCAAACACCTGCTCAGGATTATTCTCAAACTCATGAGAAGATTGATAGTTTTGACAAGGCCTCTCGTTTGCTAGAGTCTTCTTATGACTTCTCAGACCTCACTTTGGAGATCGATGAGAAGGACCGCGAAAATCTGCAAATCTGGTCTTGTTTGACGCAAAAAGAAGAGTTGGAATTGGTAGCCCGTAGCATTCGTCAGAAATTACACGAGAACTCAAATCTGAGTTACAAGCATTTTCGTATTCTCTTGGGAGATGTAGCTTCTTATCAATTATCGCTGAAAACCATTTTTGACCAGTATCAGATTCCTTTCTATCTTGGTAGAAGCGAATCCATGGCGCATCATCCCTTGACACAGTTTGTTGAGTCTATTTTGGCTTTAAAACGTTATCGTTTCCGTCAGGAAGATTTGATTAATATCCTCAGAACAGGTTTGTATACCGACCTTAGACAAGCTGATATTGATGCTTTTGAGCAATATATCCGCTATCTTGGTATCAATGGCTTGCCAGCCTTTCAGCAAACCTTTACCAAATCCCACCATGGAAAATTTAATCTGGAACGTTTAAATGCTCTTCGTCTGCGTATTTTAACACCTCTTGAGACTCTTTTTGCAAGCCGAAAACAGAAGGCTGAAAATCTCTTGCAAAAGTGGAACTCTTTTCTAAAAGAAGGAGCTGTGACCAAGCAGTTACAAGATTTGACAGCCACTATGGAAGCTGTAGAACAGGAAAGACAAGCCGAAGTTTGGAAGGCTTTCTGTCATGTTTTAGAACAATTTGCGACCGTTTTTGCTGGTTCACAGGTTAGTCTAGAAGACTTCCTAGCCTTGCTCCATTCTGGGATGAGTCTATCTCAGTATCGCACCATTCCAGCAACAGTGGACACCGTTCTGGTGCAGAGTTACGATTTGATTGCGCCCTTAACGGCTGACTTTGTCTATGCCATTGGGCTAACTCAGGACAATTTACCAAAAATCGCGCAGAATACCAGCCTTTTGACAGATGAAGAAAGGCAAAACCTAAACCAAACGACTGAAGAGGGAGCGCAATTACTGATTGCCAGCAGTGAAAACCTCAAGAAAAATCGCTATACTATGCTTTCCTTGGTCAATTCTGCTCGTAAGCAGTTGGTCTTGTCGGCTCCAAGCCTTTTTAACGAAAGTGAAAGTAAGGAATCTGCCTATCTTCAAGAGTTGGTGAGTTTTGGATTTAGCCGAAGAGAAAAGAGGATGAATCACAAAGGGCTGTCTAAGGAGGATATGGGGTCCTATCACAGTCTTTTGTCCAGTCTGGTTGCCTATCACCAGCAGGGCGAGATGAGTGAGACTGAGCAAGATTTGACCTTTGTTAAGGTTCTGGCGCGTGTCATAGGTAAAAAACTAGACCAGCAAGGTTTGGAAAATCCAGCCCTCCCAAGCAGCCCGAGTAGCAAGCCCTTAGCCAAGGATACCTTACAAGCTCTCTATCCTGCTGAACAGGAATTTTACCTTTCTACCTCTGGTTTGACAGAGTTTTACCGGAACCAATACAGTTATTTTCTTCGCTACGTTTTAGGCTTGCAAGAAGAATTACGCCTGCGTCCTGATGCCCGCAGTCACGGAAATTTCTTGCACCGCATTTTTGAACGCGCCTTGCAGTTGCCTGACGAAGATTCCTTTGACAACCGTCTAGAACAAGCTATTCAAGAAACCAGTCAGGAACGCGAATTTGAGGCTATTTATCAAGAAAGTTTAGAAGCCCAGTTTACCAAGGAAGTTCTACTTGATGTAGCTCGCACAACTGGACATATTCTCCGACACAATCCAGCCATCGAAACCATCAAAGAAGAAGCAAATTTTGGTGGAAAAGAGCAGGCTTTTATTCAATTGGACAATGGACGCAGTGTCTTTGTACGAGGAAAGGTTGACCGGATTGACCGTTTGAAAGCTGATGGAGCGATCGGAGTAGTAGACTACAAATCCAGTCTGACTCAGTTCCAGTTTCCTCATTTCTTTAATGGGCTCAATTCCCAGTTGCCAACCTATCTAGCTGCGTTAAAAAGAGAAGGGGAGCAGAACTTTTTTGGTGCCATGTACTTGGAAATGGCTGAGCCCGTCCAATCTCTGATGGCCGTTAAAAGTCTGGCTGGTGCAGTGGTAGAAGCCAGCAAGTCTATGAAATACCAAGGCCTCTTTTTAGAAAAAGAAAGCAGTCATTTGGGCGATTTTTACAATAAAAACAAGGCCAATCAGCTGACGGATGAGGAATTTCAGCTCCTACTGGACTACAATGCCCAACTTTACAAGAAAGCAGCTGAGAAGATTTTAGAAGGTCAGTTCGCCATTAACCCTTATACTGAAAATGGCAGAAGTATTGCACCGTATGTTCAGCAACATCAAGCCATCACAGGCTTTGAAGCCAATTACCACTTAGGCCAAGCCCGTTTTCTAGAAAAGTTGGACTTAACTGATGGCAAGCGTCTAGTCGGAGAAAAACTTAAGCAAGCATGGTTTGAAAAAATAAGAGAGGAGTTGAATCGATGAAGCCTATTCCCTTTTTAACTGAGGAGGAAATTCAAAAACTGCAAGATGCAGAAGCAAATTCGAGCAAGGAACAAAAGAAAACTGCCGAGCAAATCGAAGCCATCTACACTTCTGGGCAAAATATCCTTGTCTCAGCGTCTGCTGGTTCTGGAAAGACCTTTGTCATGGCAGAGCGTATTCTGGATCAGTTAGCTCGTGGTGTCGAAATTTCTCAGCTCTTCATCTCAACCTTTACCGTTAAGGCAGCAACTGAGCTTAAGGAACGTTTGGAGAAAAACATCAGCCAACAAATCCAAGAAAGTAGTGATGTTGACCTCAAACAACACTTGGGCCGGCAGTTGGCAAACCTACCCAACGCGGCTATTGGTACCATGGACTCATTTACACAAAAGTTCCTTGGCAAACACGGTTATCTAATTGACATTGCGCCTAATTTCCGTATTTTACAAAATCAAAGCGAGCAACTCATTCTAAAAAATGAAGTTTTCCATGAGGTCTTTGAAGCCCATTACCAAGGGAAACAGAAAGAAAAGTTTAGTCATTTGCTGAAAAACTTTGCTGGACGTGGGAAAGATGAACGGGGGCTGCGCCAGCAAGTTTACAAAATTTATGACTTCCTCCAATCCACCAGCAATCCTCAAAAGTGGCTGAGTGAATCTTTCTTAAAAGGCTTTGAAAAAGCTGATTTTACCAGTGAAAAAGAAAAACTGACTGATCAAATCAAACAATCACTTTGGGACTTGGAAAGCTTTTTCCGTTATCATCTGGATAATGATGCCAAGGAGTTTCCAAAGGCTGCTTATTTAGAAAATGTTCAGTTGATTCTGGATGAAATTGGCTCCTTAAATCAAGAGTCCGATAGTCAGGCTTATCAAGCAGTGCTTGCGCGTGTTGTCGCAATTTCGAAAGAGAAAAATGGTCGGGCTCTGACAAATGCCAGTCGCAAGGCTGATTTGAAACCACTGGTCGATGCCTACAATGAAGAGAGAAAGACCCAGTTTGCTAAATTAGGACAACTGTCAGACCAGATAACCATTCTCGACTATCAAGAACGTTATCATGGAGACACTTGGGAGCTAGCTAAAACCTTCCAGTCTTTCATGAGTGATTTTGTGGAAGCTTATCGTGAACGCAAACGCCAGGAAAATGCCTTTGAATTCGCTGATATCAGCCATTATACAATTGAGATTTTAGAGAATTTTCCGCAAGTCCGTGAGGCTTATCAGGAGCGCTTCCATGAAGTCATGGTCGATGAGTATCAGGATACCAACCATATTCAAGAACGGATGCTAGAATTGCTGTCTAATGGCCACAATCGCTTTATGGTGGGAGATATCAAGCAGTCTATCTATCGTTTCCGTCAGGCAGATCCCCAGATTTTCAATGAAAAATTCCAACGCTATGCGCAGAATCCTAAAGAGGGTAAATTAATTCTCCTCAAGGAAAATTTCCGTAGCAGTTCAGAAGTGCTGTCAGCAACCAATGATGTCTTTGAACGTCTCATGGACCAAGAGGTCGGAGAAATCAACTATGATAACATGCACCAGCTTGTTTTTGCCAATACCAAACTGACTCCAAATCCTGACAACAAGGCAGAATTTCTCCTCTACGACAAGGACGACACAGGTGAGGAAGAAGAGAGCCAAGCAGAAACGAAACTCACTGGTGAGATGCGCTTAGTCATCAAGGAGATCCTGAAACTTCATCAGGAAAGAGGTGTTGCCTTTAAAGAAATTGCCCTTTTGACCTCTAGTCGTAGTCGTAATGATCAAATTCTACTTGCCCTGTCTGAGTACGGAATTCCTGTCAAAACTGACGGAGAACAAAACAATTATCTCCAATCCCTAGAAGTGCAAGTCATGCTAGACACCCTTCGTGTCATTCACAATCCCCTGCAAGACTACGCCTTGGTTGCCCTTATGAAGTCTCCTATGTTTGGATTTGATGAGGACGAGTTAGCACGTTTATCTCTTCAGAAAGCGGAGGATAAAGTCCAAGAAAATCTCTATGAGAAACTAGTAAATGCTCAAAAACTGGCAAGCAGCAAAAAAGGATTGATTCACACGGCCCTAGCTGAGAAACTAAACCAATTCATGGATATCTTGGCTTCATGGCGCTTGTATGCCAAAACCCACTCCCTCTATGACCTGATTTGGAAGATTTACAATGACCGATTTTATTATGATTATGTAGGAGCTTTGCCAAATGGTCCTGCTAGACAGGCCAATCTCTATGCCCTAGCTTTGAGAGCAGATCAATTTGAAAAGAGCAATTTCAAGGGGTTGTCTCGTTTTATTGGTATGATTAACCAAGTCTTGGAAGCCCAGCACGATCTTGCAAGCGTGGCCGTCGCACCGCCCAAAGATGCAGTAGAGCTCATGACCATCCATAAGAGTAAAGGTTTAGAGTTTCCTTATGTCTTTATCCTCAATATGGACCAAGATTTCAACAAGCAAGACTCGATGTCAGAAGTCATTCTCAGTCGTCAGAATGGTCTTGGGGTCAAATATATCGCCAAGATGGAGACAGGAGCAGTAGAAGCCCACTATCCTAAAACCATCAAACTCTCCATTCCTAGTCTGACCTATAGACAGAACGAAGAGGAATTACAGCTGGCAAGCTATTCAGAGCAGATGCGTCTGCTGTATGTTGCCATGACACGGGCTGAGAAAAAGCTCTATCTTGTCGGTAAAGGTTCTCGTGAAAAACTGGAAGCCAAGGAATACCCAGCAGCTAAAAATGGAAAACTAAATATCAACACTAGACTTCAAGCAAGGAATTTCCAAGATTGGATGTGGGCTATCAGTAAAGTATTTGCCAAGGATCATCTCAACTTTAGCTATCGTTTTGTTGGTGAAGAGCAGCTGACTAGAGAAGCTATTGGTCAGTTGGAAAACAAAAGCCCTCTCCAAGATAGCTCCCAAACAAACAATCGCCAGTCAGAAACCATCAAAGAAGCTCTTGAAATGCTGAAAGAAGTGGAAGTATATAATACTCTTCACCGCGCAGCTATTGAATTGCCAAGTGTTCAAACCCCAAGTCAAATTAAAAAATTCTACGAACCAGTTATGGATATGGAAGGTGTTGAGATTGCTGGTCAAGTCCCGTCAGTAGACAAGAAAATTAGCTTTGATTTGCCGGATTTTTCAACCAAGGAAAAGGTAACAGGAGCTGAGATTGGTAGTGCTACCCACGAACTCATGCAGAGAATTGACCTCAGTCAGCGACCAACCCTTGCTAGCCTGACAGAAACTCTCAAACAAGTTCAAACAAGCCAAACTGTCAAAGACAAGATCAATCTTGCTAAAATCCTTGCATTCTTTGACACAGAACTCGGTCAGGAAATTCTCGCTAATACCAACCATCTTTATCGCGAGCAACCTTTCTCCATGCTCAAACGAGACCACCAGAGTCAGGAAGACTTCGTTGTCCGTGGAATCTTGGATGGCTATCTACTTTATGAGGATAGAATCGTTCTGTTCGACTACAAGACAGACCGCTATGACGAGCCAAGTCAACTCATAGACCGCTATCGTGGTCAATTAGCCCTTTATGGAGAGGCTTTATCACGAGCCTATTCGATTGAAAATATTGAGAAATACTTGATTTTACTCGGTAAAGACGAGGTTCAAGTTGTAAAAGTATAATCTAGAAAGGAGACCTCATGACACTTCCAGTTAGAAAATCCCTGCACGATGCGGTTTTACAGTCTTCAAAAGCCGATACTTGGGAACAAGCTACCAAGGAATGGAATGAAGTTTCCTTGATTTTTAACGGTATCGGCCGTAGTAATTGTGTCTGTGGGAATGCCATCAAATACGCTTATGAACTCTTTAACGGTGTCACAGGCCAACGCCTCTTTCCAATCGGTAGCGACTGTGTTCGTCATTTTCATCGATTGTCCCTTGACCAGCAATTGGAAGAGGAAGAAAAACTACTCAAAAAGGTTGAAAATCTTACCAGAAAAGCCCAGAAAAAGGAAAAAATCAAGGTCAATAAAAGTGACTTTGACGAGCGACTTCTAAAATGGCTCTGGGAAAAAGGTGTTTTCAAACCCAATCGCGGTAATCAATTTGCACCTGAGAGAGACTACCAGCTTTTCCTAGAAGTCTTTCAAGGAGGAAGTTGGACCAAGGCAGAACCCAAGAAGAAAGCTCGTATGGAGGAAGTTCTTGAAAAATGTATCAAACCCTTTTTACTTGGAAAACCGGATGATCAACTCTACCTTGTCAAGCTAGGAAAGGAGAAAATTGACTACGAACAAGAACTCCGTATCCAAGCAGAGAAAGAGCGCAAGAAGAGGGATAAAATCGCCAAGCAATATGCAGACAATCTGGTCCTAGCCATGGGACCAGCAGAGCGTGCCTACCAAGATTATTTTGGCTTTACAGAAACCCTAACTCAAGAAGAACGCAAGTGGGAGAAAATTCTTTTTGGTAAAAATCGAACAGAACGGGCTATTAAGGCCAAGCAATACCAAAAAGAGTTGGAAAAAGATCAACGAATTGCGAGTCAGGATCCAATTGAAAGAAAGCAGAAGCAGACCTGGCTCCTCAATTCCTATTTTCGTGAGCTTCCTGAAGAAAAAGCCCGATTTTCTAGGCTCTTATTAGAACATCGAAAAAGTGGTGAAGTACCCTTTTCAACCCAATACCTGTCAGATCATCTCATCGACTTTTTCTATAAAATGAAAGCTTTTGAATTTGAGATCTCACCAGAACAAGTCCGAGATTTTCTAAAAGAAAGCCTACAGGCAGAACATCTATCCTCAGCCCAAGAAAGCTGGATAGAAGGAATTCTCCTCAACTGCCTCAAACCATTTTTAGAACGATTATTGATATAAGTAACACCTACCGTGGGAATGCCATGGTAGGTGTTGTTTTTTAAATAGTCAGTATCATTCTCTACAGATTTAATAGAAAAAAGAATTTACTTATGCATATATTTTTTATTATGCTGGATAACTTTTAAAATCTTATGAGAGTTTAAATTATGACTAGCTTAATTTAAGGTTTCGTAGTATAATTACATTAGGAAAAAACTGTATAAACCAATATTTATAAGTTGTTCGAAATACATATATCAACGTTAAGTTATTTATTACAGCAACTAAAACTATATTATATAAGGAAGTATGACATGATTGGTATCCATTCTCACATTATTTTTGGTGTAGATGATGGACCAAGCACAAAAGTTATTTGTAGTAAATCCTAAGTTGATAATATCGAACAAAAATACTAAAAAAACAATTATTGTTTAATTTTTCCAGTTTCATTTTGAGATTTCTATCATTTTATGGTATACTAAAATCCAATTTATACATAACAATTATATATATAATTATCCTGTATTTTTAACTCAAGTTAATATATATATATATAAATACACACTAATATATGTGTATTGTTCAGGAGGAAGATTATGATGTATAGAAAATTTAAGAGAATGATCGGTCTTCTGATTTCTATATTATTATTGATTTTAATAATCCCCATTTGTCTCATTGCTTGCTTTTTTATTGTTCTAGAATCAAGTGGCAATCCCATTTACGTACAAGAACGAGTTGGATTGAATGGACGAAAATTTATGATGTATAAACTCCGTTCCATGTATCTAGATGCAGAGAAGAATGGGCATCAATGGGCGATTAAGAACGATCATCGGATTACCAAAGTTGGGAAATTTATTCGAAGAACCCGAATTGATGAATTTCCACAAATCATTAATATCATTAAAGGGGAGATGTCTTTTATAGGTCCTCGGCCGGAAAGACCAGAATTTGTTAGTGAATTTTTAAACTATATTCCAGATTTTAATGATCGTTTGGCCATTCCTCCAGGAATTACAGGCTGGGCACAAGTCAATGGTGGTTACGATTTAACTCCGTATGAAAAATTAAAATATGACAAGTACTATATTGAACATGAATGTTTTCAATTGGATTCACTTATTTTATTTAAAACTATTAAAGTGATTTTTACCGGACATGGTTCTAGATAAGTAAGATGCAAAAGTAAGTTGGGGAAAAATATGACAATTTTCAATAAAAACATCAATAGGATTTTTACTTTGATCAAGAGTAAATTTCTATTTCTAATCCTTTTTACATTAATAGGAACTGCAACAGTTGGATTATATACTGTTTTTATCATCTCACCTGTTTATAGTCTTCAATCCAAGCTCATAATGAAAAATGCTTCAGGTCAAAACACTGATGCGCAGACAATTGAAGCTCTCAATCTCTTTCAAAGACAAACTAAAACTTATCTAGAAATAGCAGATTTACCTCCTGTTAAAGAAGAGACGAACAAAGCTTTAGACTTGTCACCAGATGAAATTTCAAAAATCAAATCGGTTAGATTAACAAATGACTCAGGTTCTCAGCTAGTCACAGTAACCGTAAGGGCCCTAGATAGAGATTTAGCTGATCGTTACATAAAAGAGTATGTCATTCAGTATAAAAAATTTACAGCAGATCGATTGGGACGGGATAACTTATCAGTTGTCACGGAAGCACTGGGTAGTAATTCTCCAGTTTATCCCGTTCTATGGAAGAATCTTCTTGTATCTATTCTAGTATTTTCTTTTGTAGGATTTAATGTTATTTTCATCAAATATGTATTGAGTGATTCGATTGATTCTTACGAAGACTTGGAAGAGTTAGTGGGAACACCTGTTCTCGGGATGATTCCGACTATAGAGAGAAAGAGAAAAGGTGAGTGACATGCATATCGAAGTTATTCATAACAGTAAATCCATCGTAGCTGAGTCCTTTAGAACTTTAAGGAGTAATCTTCAGTTCTCAGAATTCGGTAAAAATATCAAATTGATTGTCATAACAAGTGCCAATCCTAACGAAGGAAAGAGTGAAGTCAGTATCAATCTTGCTGCCTCATTGGCTCAACAAGGCAAAAAAGTGATTATCATAGACGCAGATATGCGTAAACCAACCCAACATAAATTAACAGAGGTAAGTAATACCGAGGGTCTCAGCACCTTCTTATTAAAAAGATCTGGTGTAGATTCCATTAATCATCTAACGATAAATGATGTGAATTTAGATGTACTGACCTCAGGGCCTGTTCCGCCTAATCCATCTGAGATGTTAGCCAGTTCTTCTATGGAAGAAACACTAAGAGCATTTGAAGATTTTTATGACTATGTCATTATCGATACACCTCCCTTGCTGGCAGCAACGGATGCTCAAGTTTTAGCCAGTATTGCTGATGCCACCCTTCTGGTAGTAGACATCAAGAACTCAAAACGGCGTCAAGTGGTAGAAGCAAAACGACGATTAGATCACGTAGGAGCTAGATTACTCGGAGTTGTAATGAATAAAATAGATTCACATAAAGACACCTATTATTACTATTATTAACTAACTATTTGAAAGGCAGGGGAGGAAAAATGACAATCTATCTTTTAATGTTCGTCTATATCTCTTTCCTGGCCTTTTTCTCATTAAAATATGAGGATAAAGAACAAGAGTTAAAATTTCTTGTTTTTCCAACTTTTTTATTTTTTATAATAATTGCAGGTTTTCGTACTTCTAGTGTAGGAGGAGATTTAGGAACCTATATCCATATTTTTGAATCAAATGACTTACAACTTCCGGATTTATCAAATCTATTTCGTTCTCGATTTGAAATTGGTTATTTAGTAAGTAATATTTTTCTAAGAAACTTCAGTTCTCACTATACATTTTTATTGTTTGCCTATGCCTTTATAACCTTATTTTTCTGGTTTTTTGTTCTTTATAAGCATTCTAAAAATGTTTACATGAGTTTATTGATTTACCTCAGCTCATTAGGACTCTTTTTTTATTCCTTATCAAATATTAGACAAGGTCTAGCAATCGCTTTAAGTTTTTTAGGATTTCACTACTTAGTAAAAAACAAGAAGATTTTAGCATCAATATTCATCTTATTAACTCCCTTATTTCATACATCTGGTATCGTCTGCCTCTTGTTTTTCCCCCTTAAAAAAATCGTTTTAAACAAAAGAGCATACCAGTTTGTGTTCATTTTATTTCTTATCATCTTTCCTTTTATCAAACAAATTGCCACTACCTTTATTTCTTTCTTTCCTCAGTATACTTCCTATCTGGAATCATCATGGTTTTTAGAAAGCAATAAATGGGCACCCGTATTTTTAACAATTTGGTATGGTATAGTTCTGCTTTTGGGAGAACTAGTGATTAGAAAGAAAAAATTATCTACTGAAGAAGAATATATAAGAAGTCTATTCTTTATCACCTTTTTACTAACCGCGTCAACTTTGCAAACAAGCCTTTTTGGTAGATTCGCACACTACTTTACCCCCTTTATTTGCCTATATATCCCCATGATTTTATCTAAAATAGGTGAAAAAAAAGTTCAGTGGATTTTATTTTATTTGGTGATATTGGTTTATGCTGCAATCTTTCTAGTCATTGTTTATTTTAAAGCTGACTGGTACCATGTCGTTCCCTACCGTTCGGTTATTGTAGATTGGTTATTTGGAAATTAGGTTTAGGAGTTATAAAATGAAATTTTCAGTTTTAACGACAGTATATAAAAAAGAAACTCCTACAAATTTAAGGAAAAGTTTATTAAGCTCTTATCAACAAACCCTTAAACCAGCAGAAATCATTTTAGTTTGTGATGGCGAATTGACTGAAGAGTTAGAAATAGAAATTCAAAAGTTGCAGAGAGAAATCCCTGTTTTAAATGTTTTCCATTTACCTGAAAATTTAGGCTCAGGACCAGCCTCTCTCTTTGGAGTCAATCAATGCCAAACAGAATTCATCGCTAGAATGGACAGTGATGATTATTCTCTAGAAACGAGGTTTGAAAAGCAAGCAGCAGCCTTTGAAAAAAATCCCAATCTCATCATGGTTGGTTCCAATATCCTAGAAAAAAATACAGAGTTTACCGCCTTAAAGAAAGTACCAGAAACTACAGCCGAAATTCGTCAATATTCGAAAATGAGAAATCCCTTTAATAATCCATCGAGTATGATGAAAAAAAAATATATCTTGAAGGCTGGTAATTATCGTAAGTTCCGCTATCTAGAGGATTATGACCTCACAATGAGATTGTTACACGATAATCCAACTAAGGATTTTTTGAATATTCAGGAACCTTTGGTTGTCATGCAGACAAACGATTCTAGCTATCTGCGTAGAGGCGGTTTCTTGTATGTAAAGACGGACTTTATGCTCCAATTAGATTTTTATCGTAGAAGAGACATTAGTCTAGCAGAATTTCTTAGAAATATTTTCCTTCGTAATGCGGTTCGAATTCTTCCGAATTCAGTTAGGAAATGGGTCTATAGGAAAAAAATGAGAGAAGATGTAGAGGTGGTTAGGAAGATATGAAGAGAGTCATTACATACGGAACATTTGATTTATTGCATTACGGTCATATTAATCTTTTAAAAAGGGCAAAATCCTTGGGAGATTATCTCATTGTCGGGCTTTCTACCAATGAATTTAATAGACTAGAAAAAAATAAAGAATGTTATTTTGATTACGAAGAAAGAAAATCTCTATTAGAGGCTATCAGATATGTGGATCTCGTCATACCAGAAGAAAATTGGGATCAAAAAACCTCAGACATAGAAAAGTATCATGCTGATGTGTTTGTTATTGGAGATGATTGGCAGGGAAAATTTGATTATCTAAGTGATATGGGGATAGAGGTTGTTTACCTATCACGAACAAAAGAAATTTCAACCTCTAAAATAAAGAATGATTTGAATCAAGGGAACTAGGATGAAATATCAGGTCATACATGTAACAGGTGGTGTAAGGAATACCATGAGTGGGGTACAAAGTTTTATCAAAAATCATATCCCAAATAATGATCAAGAGTTTGAATATCTTGTAGGCGAATCAAATGGCGACTCTCATTTCCCATTTAATCACTACCTAGATGAAAAAGAAATTAAACGAATTGTATTTCCTGCCCTAAAGATTTCTAAACTATTTGCCTATGCGAGAGAGTGCCGACAATTTTATGAAAGGAATAAGATTGACATTCTCCATGTCCATAATCCTATAACCGCTTTTATACATAATTACTATGCTCGAAAAAATGGTGTCCCAGTTAGGATTTACCACAATCATAGTAGCCAATTTTCAGATACTTGGTTGAAAAGTATTCGCAATCGATTTTTGGTCTTTTTGGCTTTGAAAAATGCGACCCATCGTGTCTCTTGTGGCCAATTAGCTGGACTGAAGATATTTGGAAAGAAATCCTTTCAAATCCTTCCAAATGCAATTGACATCGATAAGTATCGCTTTTCTCCGACTTTTCGAGAAGAGATTCGCAAAGAGTTTCATATAGCTGAACATCAAAAAGTAGTAGGGATGATTGGTATTTTAAATCCTTTCAAGAATCAGAGTTTTTTGATTGAAGTTGCTAAAGAATTACCTGACGTTACCTTTGTCTTTGTTGGTGAAGGTCCAGATCGTGCCATTTTAGAAGAGAAAAGTAAGGAAGTGAAGAATATCATCTTTACAGGAAAAAGAGAAGATGTTCATAAGTTTTATTCAGCCTTTGATATCTTTGCCTTTCCTTCTTTGTATGAAGGTTTCCCAATCGTGCTGGTAGAGGCTCAGTGTTCTGGAGTCGATATTCTCATGAATGAAACGATTGATCCAACAACTCAGATCGTTAGTGAACTTTGCACAGCCATGCCTCTAGATAAGGCTAAATGGGTAAACTACATAAAAAAGGCGCCTATCAAGAAGAAACAACGACAGCTAAATGAACACCTAAAGCAGTTTGATATTGAAGAAAATGTTCAAAATTTAAAAGAAATTTATAAGCAAGGTTTAAAAAGAGAATGATCAACTATTTAAAACCCTTACTGTTCAAAGTAAGTGATTTTACTTATAAAATAAATAAAATGATTCCCAAGAAAAGGAACAGAATTGTTCTCTATTCTAATTGGGGGTTCAGAGATAATCTTAGAACACTTTATCACTATTTAGTGGATAATGACTATCAGGAAACATATGAGATCGTTTGTGCTTCAAATGATTTTTATCATTTAGAAAAAGAGAATGATATAAAGTATGTTTCAATTTATCGAGGTTTCTTTTATTTTTTAACATCTAAATATTTTTTCTATTCTTTTGGCAAGTATCCTGTAAAGCCTGCTTCAAAGCAGATGGTTGTCAACTTGTGGCATGGAATGCCCTTGAAAAAAATTGGCAATCTTGAAGTTGGCATGGAAAAGATTGACTATAATTTCTTTACAAAATTAGTCTCTTCTTCAGATTTATTTACTCCAATTATGAAAGCAGCCTTTAATGCTAAAGACGAGCAGATGCTTCTTGTTGGTAATATTCGAAATGATGAACTCTTTAAAGAGAAAGAAGAGAAGAAAATTATCTGGATGCCAACCTACCGTAATTCTAAAAACTATCATGATAGCCAAGCAGCATTGATTTTTTCATTAGAAGAAGAGGATTTTAAAAACATTGAAGAACTACTCTCAAACTATGGCTATCAACTTTATATTAAACTCCATCCTCTTGAGGAATCTCAGTTTAAATTTGAAATGAATGCTTCGACGATTCATCTATTGACAGAAGATATCATTAGTGAGCAATATGGGACTTTATATACCTTTTTAGGAACAACCAGTGCATTGATTACAGATTATTCTTCAGTATTTTTAGATTATTATTTATTAAATAGGCC
The DNA here is from genome assembly GCF_946188615.1 of Streptococcus mitis. Lineage (GTDB taxonomy): Bacteria > Bacillota > Bacilli > Lactobacillales > Streptococcaceae > Streptococcus > Streptococcus mitis_BZ. The sequence continues at coordinate 112,361 of NZ_CAMHVK010000001.1, read as the reverse complement.
AGTTGCATTTACGATTAATGATTATGAGGAATACAAGGAAAAAAGAGGCTTTGTGTTTGAAGATGTGAAGAGTTTAATGGTGGGAAGTGTCATTCGTGATTCGCATGACTTATTAGACTTTCTAGAGAATGTCATGAAATCTGAAGATCCTTATATTGACGAACGAAAAAAAGTCAATAACAAGGTAAATGCCATTCAAAAAGATTTTACAAAGACACTTTTGGATGAAATTGGATTAAGGAAATAAGGTTAGGATAAAGAATGATTAGTGTAATCGTACCTGTTTATAATGTAGAAACTTATCTGGAAGAATGTTTAGACAGCATTCAAAACCAAACCTACACAGACTTTGAAGTCCTTTTAGTCAATGATGGTTCAACAGATGGATCAAAAGCTATTTGTGAACGTTATTGTAAAGAGAATCGTCGCTTTCACTTGTTGAATCAAGAAAATCAAGGATTGAGCGCTGCACGAAATACTGGTGTAGCAGCTTCAAGAGGAGAGTTTATTGTATTTGTGGATAGTGATGACATGATTCTAGCGAACTATTTAGAAACCTTAATGCACTATATGCGTGAAGACGTAGATATTGTGGAAAGTCAGTTTACCGTGTCTAACGAGGAATTTCTTGCTAAAAGTTTTAAAGAACCAAGTATTCTATTCGAAGGGAACTCTCAAGAAGCAGTAAAAATTTTCCCTAAACATGTTTTAAATGTTAATGCAGTTACAAAACTTTATAGAAGATCAATTGTTGAAGCTGTTCCTTATATAGATGGGGTGATTTTTGAAGATGTTTATTGTGGAATTGGAATGTTAAAATATATTCGAAAAATCATTAAGATTGATTATAAAGGTTATTATTATCGACAACATCAAGCTAGTATCATGCATCGAACCTTTACTCCTAAAAATTTAGATATCTTTACAGTCAGTGACCAATTAATAGACTTGTATTCTGATAGGGAAGAACTTCTTCCTTACATTGGCAGCTTCCTAGTTCATGTAGCAACCATGCATTATCAAGACTATATCCAAAAAGGAAATCCATATGCAGATGTCTATAATCAGAAATTAGCCGACTATGTAACTATCACCAAGAAAAATCCTGAGCTTGCAAAAAGTTCGCGTATGATTCGCCTCTATAATATTTGTCCAAAATATTATAATTCGATCATTTTCCCTGTTTATCATTTTTTGTGGAAACTAAAAAATGGAATTAGAAAGTAAATTCAGATGAATAAAAATGAATGAGAAGGAAGCTGTTTTATGATTAGCTTAATCGTTCCAGTTTATAACGTGGAAGAATATCTGGAAGAATGTCTAGAAAGTATTCGAAAGCAAACCTATCAAGATATAGAAGTCATTTTAGTCAATGATGGTTCAACAGATGGCTCCCAAGCTATTTGTGAGTATTTTTGCCAAACAGATAAGCGTTTCCGATTGATCAATCAAAAAAATCAAGGTCAAAGTGTAGCCAGAAATCATGGCGTAAAAGAATCCCTTGGTGAATATATCATGTTTGTCGATAGTGATGATGTCATTAAAGCAAATATACTAGACGTATTACTATCCTATATGAAGGCGGATATGGATTTAGTAGAATGTAGTCTTGTTCGCAATCAAGAAGAATTGCATAAAAATAAACCGATTCGAGTTATTTTCGAAGGTAATTCAACGGCAGCCATTATTAAATGTATAGCACTTAAAGAAGTGAATTATTCCCCATGTGCAAAATTATATAGAAGAGAAATTATTGAAAAAGTTCCATTTTTAGAAGGTGTTATTTACGAGGATGTTTATACAGGAATTAATTTTTTAAAAAATATTCGAAAAATGGTAGTTGTTGATTTAACTGGGTATTATTACCGATTTAGTCCGAATAGTACTATGACGACTTCTTTTAATGAGAAAAATTTAGATATTTTTAAAGTTGGAAATCAATTAATAGCATCATTCCAAGATGATGCATATTTATTACCGTATATTGGATACTTTATGTTTTATCTAGGGGTTAGTCATTATTACAGAGATGGCATTACGAAGAAGAGTCCTTGTGTTAGTTTGTATGAGAATTTTATAAAGGAGTCTGCTTTTATTGCGAAGCAATCTCAAGAAGTTGTTCGAAAATACCGTTTACTAAGAATGTATTTCATAGCGCCAAAATATTTTTTAACGATTACTCATCCAGTGTATCAGTTTCTGTATAAAGGATGGAGTAAATTTAGAAAGTTTATTCACAAAAGACAAATGAAGGAGCTTATGAACAAAAATGATTAGTATAATTGTACCTGTTTATAATGTGGAATTCTATTTGAAAGAATGTTTAGAAAGTATCCAAAAACAAACTTATACAAATTTTGAAGTTATATTAGTTAATGATGGATCTACTGATAATTCAAAAGAAATTTGTGAAGAATATTGTAGGAAAGATACTCGTTTTTACTTAATGAATCAAGAAAACCAAGGACAGAGTATTGCAAGAAATAGAGGCGTTGCTGAGTCTACAGGAGAATTCATCGTTTTTATTGATAGTGATGATATAGTAAAGTTCGATTTGTTGGCGCAATTAAAGAAGTATATGTCTGATGGAATTGATATTGTAGAATGTAATAGAACCGAGGATATTCAATCTTTAAATGAAGAAAAAAAAGATATTCATGTTAAAGAATTTGATTCAAATGAAGCATTATACCAATGTTTTAATCATGGAGTAAGTTGGAGTCCAGTCGCAAAACTCTATCGTCGTGAAATAGTGGAGAAAGTTCCGTTTTTAGAAAATTTAATTTATGAAGATTTTTATACTGGAATCGTCTCTTTAAAGTATATTCAAAAAATGAGAAAAATTGACTATATTGGTTATTATTATCGATATCATACTTCTAGTACAATGAATCAGACATATTCAGAAAAGAATCTTGATATATTTAAGGTTGGCGAAAAATTATTAGAGAACTTTAGAGAAGATGAATGGTTACCGTATGTAGGAAATATGTTATTTTTAGTCGGTATTGGACATTTTAAAAAGTATAACATAAGAGTTGGACATCCATATTATCAGTTATATGTTGATGAGATTCATAAATATGCCGAAATAGCTAAGAAATCATCAGATATTTTCAATTCTAGTAAACTATTAAGATGGTATAGTTATTCATCAAAATGTTTTTTTAGTTTATATTATCCTCTGTATTTAAGATATTTAGACATTCGAAAAAAATGGAAAATTTAATAGGAGCCTATTTATGATTAGTGTCATTGTACCTGTTTATAATGTTGAAGAGTATCTGGAAGAATGTTTAAATAGTATTCAACATCAAACTTATACCGATATAGAAGTGATCCTAGTAAATGATGGTTCAAGAGATGGCTCAAAAGAAATTTGTGAGCGCTATTGTCAACAAGATCCTCGTTTTCACTTAATCAATCAAGAAAATAAAGGATTAAGTGGCGCTCGTAATCGTGGTATGACTGAATCTAAAGGCGAATTTATCACTTTTGTAGACAGTGATGATGTCATTAAAGACGATATGTTGGAGCAATTATTTAAGCACATGACTTCAGAAGAAATGGACATCGTAGAATGTTGGTATACAAATGATCAAAAAGAAATAGAAATCCCTTCTCCCGAGAATGTCAAAATTATTTTTCAAGGAAATGCCCAAGAAGCTTTAGTCTCTTTATGTAAAGATAATATTGTCCGTTTGAATGCAGTCGCTAAACTTTTTCGAAGACAAGTGATTGTCAATTTTCCATTTTTAGAAGGTCTATTTTATGAAGATGTGTATGGAGGAATGGGAATCTTAAAACATATTCATAAAATGGTGAAAATCGATTATATAGGATATTATTATCGCGTGCGTTCTGGTAGTATTATGAATCGCGAATTTAGTTTGAAAAATTTGGATTTGTTTACTATTTGTGATAAAGTGGAGCATTTATATGATGGAAATGCTGACTCACTCCCATATGTCCATCGTCGCTTATTTCATTTAGTTTTGATGCACGTTGTCGACTATCGTATATTTGAGGGAAATCCCTATCAAGAAAAATATGTCGAGTACCTGAATCGTTACGCTAAAAGTTCAAGTCGCTCATTTTTAATGAGAGCTTATCGCTTATTCTCTCAAAAGATTGTCTTCATTTCAAGAGTTATTGGAGCTATTCAATGGAGATTTGAAAAATATATTGTAAAAAGATTTTGGAGAGGGTTGAAGTAGTATGAATTATTACTTAAAAGAATTTTACGCAGAAGCCAAACATGCAGGATCTAAAGCAAGATTAGATGCTGAAAAAATAATGGTAGAAGCAGGATATCAACCTTTTTCCCTAAATAATGATTCAAATTCCATCGCTTTGACAAAAGATGATGTGTTAGTTCTTCAATTTCCATTATTATGGCATTCCTTAAAAAAACAAATTTTAACGAGATTTTTGAAAAATAGGACATTCAAAGCTTATTTACTGATTCATGATATCGAGTCCTTGAGAAACAAAAAAATCAGGTCATTTACAGATTTTAAACATTCCATTATCCATTTTTTACAGAATAAAACAGTCCTTGAAAAAGTCGATGGTATTATCGCTCATAACGAAAAGATGAAAAGTGAACTTGTTCGATTGGGAATACCGGAAGAGAAGATTGTTTCCTTAGAGATATTTGATTATTTAATTCCAAATTATGAAGAGAAGAAAGCTTATGAAAAAGAAACTATTTTGTTAGCTGGAAATTTCGATATTCGGAAAACAAAATACGCAAGACAATTACCCGAAAAACCAGATTTTTCTATTTATGGCATTAACTTTGAAGAGGAGAATCTTCCTCACAACGTTCATTATCAAGGTGCTTTTTCTCCTGATGAACTTTCTAATCACTTGCATGGTGGTTTTGGCTTAGTCTGGGATGGAGATAGCCCCCATACTTGTAGTGGGATGTATGGAGAATATTTAAAGATGAATAACCCACATAAAGCCTCTTTATATTTAGCATCAGGTTTTCCAATCATCGTGTGGAGACAATCTGCTTTAGCTGAGTTTGTACGAAAAAACCATTGTGGAATACTTGTTGATTCATTATTTGAAATTGCAGATTGTTTAAACTCGATTGATGAAGAAGATTTTCAAGAGCTGATTAAAAATAGTAAAATAGTAGGAGAGAAACTTCGTAACGGATATTTTCTAAAAACAGCTTTAGAAAAATGTGAAAGGAATTTGTAGAGTTTATGAAACTACAAATCTTACAAAAAAAAATGGCTCGCTATCGTCAAATTTTAAAATATTATGGCCTTAAACTAACATGTGTTTACTTTCTTGCACAAAAATCTGACAAGATGTTTTATGATTTTCGTAGAAAGATTCTTTTGGATTTTGTACTAAAATTAAGAAAAGAAGCACAACTAGTTGATTCGAGTAATGAAAAAGAAGAAGAAACAACAGAATTTCCGAAAATAATTTGGACAATGTGGCAACAGGGAGAAGCTCAAATGCCTGAGACAGTCCAGACTTCAATAAAGACCATAAAAGACTTCGCCAAAAGAAATGATTGTGAATTCTATTTGTTGACAGATGAAAATCTGGCGAATTTCATCAATATTCCAGCAGACATCACCGAAAAATACAAGAAAAAAGAATTATCAGCTGCGCATTATTCAGATATTATTCGTTTTAGTCTCTTATGCCAATACGGTGGCATTTGGATGGATGCAACCTTATTTGTATCTCCCTATGCAACTTTAGAAATGTTTGAAGGGGACTTTTTTAGTTTGAATCATCCACCTATACGATCTGAACAAATAGAACGAACTGTTGGTGACTTTAAATGGGCAGGTTTCTTTCTGGCAGGAAAAAAAGGCAAGCCTTATTTTAAACATATTCGGGATTTATATCTTTACTATGTTCGTAAATATCCAGTCTTTATTCATTACCTGATGATGGATTATTTTATTTTGTCCGAATATAAGTGCAATCCTTATTTTGAAAACTTAGTGGATAGATTACCTATTCTAGCACCAGCTGAGCGTGTTTGGTTTTTAAGAGACCATGCCCATGATCTTTTTGATGAAAAAGAATGGGAAGAAGTATTAAAAACAACACCGATTTTGAAAACGACTTATAAAATCAAGAAAGAAGAAGTCCTTCCAGAAAGTTATCTCGATCAACTTTTACAAGGAAAATTAAAGGAATAGATGAAATACACGAAAAAAAGTAGAACAGAATTTGCCACCTTAAATACAAGTATTGCTCTGGCATTGCAACCTTTTCAAGTACTTCTTGGCTTTATCAATCGAACTATTTTTATCAATTTACTTGGGGTAACCTATCTAGGATTAAACAATTATTTGTCTAGCTTAGTTTCTATTCTGTCTTTGGCAGAATTAGGGGTTGCTGGAGCCATGAGCTATGCACTATATGGACCCTTAGACAGAGAAGAACATGGAAAAATCAATGCCTTTATGATTCTTTTCAAAAAATTATATAGAATCATAGGCTTTTCTATTTTTATACTGGGCGCTATACTTTCTTTATTTCTTCCTTATATGATAAAGGATTATACGGTAAATAGTGAAGTATATTTGATTTTTTTCCTCTTTGTATTTAATTCTGCTTCAAGCTATTTTTTCTCCTACAAACGAACCTTGCTTTATGTCGATCAGCGTAATTATATGATGACTTTGATTGACTTTGGATTAAATACGCTTCGCGTATGCTTGCAAATCGGAATTTTATTCTTTACCCAAAATTATATCTTTTATCTATTAATCAGTATCATGATGAATTTTATAGGGAATATCATCATGTCGCGGATTGTAGATAGATTGTATGGTTACCTGTTTAAGAATGAGATAACCCCCATTAATCAGGAGGAAAAAGAAAAATTTATCCGAAATATCAAAGGAAATATAGTCGGTAGTATTGGAGAAACCATTGTTTTTCAAACAGATAGTATTCTAATGGCAAGTTTTGTCAGCTTAGCAGCTATAGGTATTTATGGGAATTATACCTATGTTTTAGGATTTATTTCACTGATTTTAAATACTATGATTAATTCAGTTGTTTCTTCCGTAGGTAACTTAGTCCATTCGGAATCTACGACAGTAGCAGATATGGTTAAATTCCTAAATAAATTCCAATTTATTGCTTTTAGCCTGATTTATTTTGCTAGCTTAGGCTATTTAATGTTCATTCATCCATTTATGACTATCTGGTTAGGTGAGAGTTTTTCATTTAATCGTACAGTTGAGATTTTGATTGTCCTTCATTTTTTCCTAACTTTTTATAGAAGACCGATTCTAACGTTGATTTCAGTCTATGGCTTAAGTTATGAGCAAAATAAAAAAGTTATCGTCGAGATTTTATTAAATATTTCCCTTTCACTCTACTTTTTAGTGATTTTAGATTTAGGGGTATCTGGAATTTTATTGGGTACGATTTGTTCAACAGTCTTGACCTGTACATGGTATGAACCCTATAGCGCCTTTAAGTATGGATTGAAAGCTTCCTCAAAGGACTTTTTTAAAACATTGTTACAAGATTTCACTGTCGCAGGGATAAGCTTTCTACTTTTGAGTTTACTGGATAACTTACTCTTAACTCAGCTAGATTTTATTTTTGGTTTGATCATCAAAATCGTCCTTTATTTGACAGTGTTAGGTAGCTACGTTTTCCTATTTAGAAATCATGAAGGTGGTAGACAAATCATTTTGATGATTCAAAAAGTATTAAAGTTAAAAAAATAAGGAGAAATCCATGAAAAGAATATTGGTTTGTGGTCTGGTTCCAGATGTTGGTGGCTTGGAAAAAATTGTGGTAGATTTTTATAATCATATCGATACCTCTGAATTTGAACTGGAATTTTTACTACAAGGTTCTGAAGATGTTGAATTTAGTGAACATTTTAAAAAGCTTTGTCGCAATCCTCTCGTCGTTCATAGAATCCCTAAGTTAAGACCTCATACTAAGCAGGCATTAAAGGAATGGGATCGTTTCTTTAAGGAGAATGCTCATCGTTATGATATTTTATGGTCCAATCAAAATGGATTGACTCATCTAGAATTTTTAAAATTAGCAAAGAAATATGGGATAGAAAAAAGAATAGTACATGGACATTGTGCTACAGCTGATAAATTTTATCGTTTTATTCACCCAATTAATCGACTTTTTGTTGGAAAATATGCAACAGATTTTTGGGCATGTGGAACAGAAGCATTGAACCATTTTTATCATGGTAAGGAAAGAGAAAAAGCACTAGTTATTCATAATGCCATTGAGGTGGAAAAGTTTATATATAACCAAGAAAAGCAAGTTCAACTTCGAAAAGAATATCATATTCCAGAAGATTGTTTTGTTGTAGGACAAGTTTCTCGTTTATATGAAAAACAAAAAAATCAAAGTTTTTGTGTGAAGGTATTTTCTGAAATCGTCAAAAAAGAACCCAATTCTCGTTTAGTATTTATCGGAAGAGGAGATACTGAGTTTTTAGAAAATGTGGCAAAAGAATATGGAGTAGCAGACAAAGTCATCTTTACAGGATTGACCACTAATGTCGGAAAAATGCTAAATCTTCTAGATGTTTTCTTTTTTCCATCTAATTTTGAGGGATTACCGATTGTACTCATTGAAGCGCAAGCCAATGGATTACCTGTTGTAACAGCAAAGCATTTACCAGACGCAAGGATACTAAATAACTATGATAACAGTCTGTCTTTGAATGATTCTCTTGAGGAATGGGCAGATAAGATTTTGTCTGTCAGAGATCATCGAGAGCTTGATAAAGCAAAGGTGAAGCAGCTGATAGATGAAAACGGGTACGAGATTGAATCAGCAACCAGACAGTTGGAAAAATTATTTGACGAGTAATAAAAAGTTGATGGAGAGGACAAACATGTCTTCTCTAATTTTTTATAATGATTTAATAGTTTGGAACACTATTTAATCCTGAAGCAAAAGCGGACAAAATAAAGAAGTCATGATATAATATAAAGTAGATTTCTATGTTATAAAACAAGAACTGTTTGGACATTATTCATTTGAAAACTTATTTATGTTCAAATGATAGGGGTTCTAAAACCCTTGCTATGAAAGGAAAAAAACTCAATGGCTACTATTCAATGGTTTCCTGGTCACATGTCTAAAGCACGTCGACAGGTTCAGGAAAATTTAAAATTTGTAGATTTTGTGACGATTTTGGTTGATGCACGCTTACCTCTGTCTAGTCAAAATCCTATGTTGACTAAGATTGTTGGTGACAAACCAAAACTTTTGATTTTAAACAAGGCAGACTTGGCTGATCAAGCAATGACCAAGGAATGGCGCCAGTATTTTGAATCACAAGGAATTCAGACGCTAGCTATCAACTCCAAAGAGCAAGTGACTGTAAAAGTTGTAACAGATGCGGCAAAAAAGCTCATGGCTGATAAGATTGCTCGTCAGAAAGAACGTGGTATCAAGATTGAAACCTTGCGTACCATGATTATTGGGATTCCCAATGCTGGTAAATCAACTCTCATGAACCGTTTGGCTGGTAAGAAAATTGCCGTTGTCGGCAACAAACCAGGTGTGACCAAAGGGCAACAATGGCTCAAAACCAATAAAGATCTGGAAATCTTGGATACACCGGGGATTCTCTGGCCTAAGTTTGAGGATGAAACTGTTGCATTGAAACTGGCCTTGACAGGAGCTATTAAAGACCAGTTGCTTCCTATGGATGAGGTAACTATTTTTGGTCTCAATTATTTCAAAGAACATTATCCAGAAAAGTTGGCTGAACGCTTCAAACAAATGAAAATTGAGGAAGAAGCGCCTGTTATTATTATGGATATGACCCGCGCCCTCGGTTTCCGTGATGACTATGACCGATTCTACAGTCTCTTCGTGAAGGAAGTCCGCGACGGCAAACTTGGTAACTATACCTTAGATACATTGGAAGACCTCAATGGCGACGATTAAAGAAATCAAAGAACTCCTTGCAACGGTCAAGGAGTTAGAAAGCCCTATTTTTTTAGAACTTGAAAAGGATAATCGCTCTGGAGTTCAAAAGGAAATCAGCAAGCGTAAAAAAGCTATTCAGGCAGAATTGGATGAGGATCTTCGTTTGGAATCCATGCTTTCCTACGAAAAAGAACTGTACAAGCAAGGATTGACTTTGATAGCAGGTGTTGATGAGGTCGGCCGAGGTCCTCTGGCTGGGCCAGTAGTTGCTGCAGCCGTCATCTTACCTAAAAATTGTAAGATTAAAGGCCTCAATGACAGCAAGAAAATTCCTAAAAAGAAACATCTAGAAATTTATCAAGCCGTCCAAGACCAAGCCTTATCAATCGGCATTGGAGTCATAGATAATCAGGTCATCGACCAAGTCAATATCTATGAAGCGACCAAATTAGCCATGCAGGAAGCAATTTCCCAGCTCACTCCTCAACCTGAGCATCTCTTGATAGATGCCATGAAACTGGAGTTGCCGATTTCACAAACCTCCATCATTAAAGGAGATGCCAATTCCCTTTCAATTGCAGCGGCTTCTATAGTAGCCAAGGTGACACGTGATGAATTGATGAAGGAATACGATCAGCAGTTCCCTGGCTATGATTTCTCTGCTAATGCAGGATATGGAACTGCTAAACACCTAGAAGGACTGGAAAAACTAGGAGTTACCTCAATTCACCGGACCAGTTTTGAACCCGTTAAATCGCTGGTTTCTGGAGAAAAAGAAAGATAAGTTAGAAGGAATGATTATGGAGGAACAGTCAGAAACACTCAGTTCCAAGAAAGAATTTGCCTTTGCCTCAAGTACTATATTATCCCAAGTTGGACGAGGAATCATTGTTGGTCTCGTTGTTGGAATTATCGTTGGATCCTTTCGTTTCTTAATTGAAAAAGGCTTCCACCTGATACAAGGACTTTATCAAGATCAAGCGCACCTAGTGCGCAATCTTTTTATTATTGGTCTATTTTATTTAGTAGTTTGTTGGCTCAGTGCGAAATTAACTCGATCAGAAAAAGATATCAAAGGCTCAGGAATTCCTCAAGTCGAAGCTGAATTAAAGGGACTCATGACCCTCAACTGGTGGGGCGTACTTTGGAAAAAATATATTCTAGGAATTTTGGCTATTGCTAGTGGCCTTATGCTAGGGCGTGAAGGACCAAGCATTCAACTCGGAGCGGTTGGTGGTAAAGGAATTGCCAAGTGGCTTAAATCCAGTCCAGTAGAGGAACGCTCCTTGATTGCTAGTGGAGCTGCCGCTGGTCTAGCTGCAGCCTTTAATGCACCGATTGCAGGACTTCTCTTTGTTGTAGAAGAAGTCTATCACCATTTTTCGCGCTTTTTCTGGGTCTCAACTCTAGCAGCTAGTCTCGTAGCAAACTTTGTCTCTTTGCTCATATTTGGCCTAACACCCGTACTGGATATGCCAGACAACATCCCACTCATGACCCTAGACCAGTATTGGATTTACCTCCTCATGGGAATTTTTCTAGGACTTTCTGGTTTTATCTATGAGAAAGCTGTACTCAATGTCGGTAGAGTTTATGACTGGATAGGTCAAAAAATCCGTTTGGATAGAGCTTATTACCCAATTCTTGCCTTCATTCTCATCCTACCAGTCGGAATCTTCTTACCTCAAATCCTTGGTGGTGGAAATCAGCTGGTTCTTTCCTTAACTGAGCAAGATTTTAGTTTCCAAGTTCTATTAGTTTACTTTTTGATTCGCTTTATTTGGAGCATGATTAGCTATGGAAGTGGCCTGCCAGGAGGAATTTTCCTACCAATTTTGGCACTTGGCTCCTTACTTGGTGCCCTAGTTGGTGTTATTTGTGTCAATCTTGGACTTGTCAGTCAAGAGCAATTCCCTATATTTGTCATTCTAGGAATGAGTGGCTATTTTGGAGCAATATCCAAGGCTCCCTTAACTGCTATGATACTCGTAACTGAGATGGTAGGAGATATTCGCAACCTCATGCCACTTGGTTTAGTAACCTTGGTCGCCTACATCATCATGGATCTACTCAAGGGGGCGCCAGTTTATGAGGCTATGTTGGAAAAAATGCTACCTGAAGAAGCGTCAGATGAAGGAGAAGTCACACTCATTGAAATTCCTGTATCAGACAAAATCGCTGGAAAACAGGTTCATGAACTCAATCTACCACACAACGTCCTCATCACAACACAAGTCCATAATGGCAAGAGCCAAACAGTTAACGGGTCAACTAGAATGTATCTCGGAGATATGATTCACCTAGTTATTCCAAAAAGTGAAATTGGGAAAGTCAAAGATTTGTTGTTGTAAAAGTTTTTACATAATTTATGTTATGTAAAAATAAACTTCTTAATTAAATATATTAGAAAACCGATTCTCAGCAATGAGATCGGTTATTTTTTACAGATAAGATATTTCACATACAAATAATTGAGCTTTGGTAAAAATAAGACTATAATCAAGTTAGAAATGATAATTCACAAAGCTAGAAAGGAGTTTACTGTATCAAACCTGCACAGTAAGATTAAAATCATGAAAAAGAAAACGATAGCAATTATACAATGTATTTTGTATCTCATAGCACCTTATATAGCTCTTCAGTTAAGTAGAATGAACAGAAGTATCGTTACTGATAATCTCTTTTTTATTTTCCTTATTCTGCTGACTATTTCATTCTGGTTTAGTATTTGGAAACTAGAAAAAGCACTAGCTAATAATTCACAATGAAACTCCAAAGATTTAGATCCGTATTACACAAAACTGGAAATTTTTGTACTTTTCCCTAGACAGCAGATAAACCCTTGATACAACTGAGTTTAAGGCGTAAAGTACACTCTCTAAAAATTGTACTTTATAATTGAAATGTACTTTATTTTAAGGCAAGATAAAGTACATTTTCACTAAAATGAACATTTGAAAAATTCCAGTTTTTACTTTGATAACGTACATTTTTAGCTATTTTTGTTTAAAAAAATTTTTTTAGTAATTGGGACGATTTAAGTCTTTTTTATCACTTTTAAAAAAACTCTATAACATCTTTCCGAAAAACTATGATTTTCTTGAAAAATATATGAGTCTATGCTATACTACTAGTAGACTTATTTATGGAGAAAATACATGAAACGTGAGATTTTACTGGAACGAATCGACAAACTAAAACAAATCATGCCCTGGTATGTTCTGGAATACTACCAATCTAAGCTTGCTGTTCCTTACAGTTTTACAACCTTGTACGAATACCTCAAGGAATACGATCGATTTTTCAGCTGGGTTTTGGAGTCTGGCATTTCAAATACTGATAAAATATCTGATATTCCTTTATCTGTCTTGGAAAACATGTCAAAGAAAGATATGGAAGCCTTTATCCTTTATCTACGAGAACGTCCTTTACTGAATTCCAATACAACCAAACAAGGTGTTTCACAGACAACTATCAATCGAACCTTGTCAGCACTTTCTAGTCTTTACAAGTATCTGACTGAGGAAGTTGAAAATGACCAGGGAGAGCCTTATTTCTATCGAAATGTAATGAAGAAAGTTTCAACCAAGAAAAAGAAAGAAACACTTGCTGCCAGAGCTGAAAACATCAAGCAAAAACTCTTTCTAGGTGATGAAACAGAAGGTTTTCTGACTTATATTGACCAAGAGTATCCACAACAACTTTCAAATCGCGCCCTATCTTCATTTAATAAAAATAAAGAACGTGATTTGGCCATCATTGCCCTTCTCTTGGCGTCTGGTGTCCGCTTATCTGAAGCTGTTAATCTGGATCTAAGAGATCTCAATCTAAAAATGATGGTTATTGATGTCACTCGAAAAGGTGGCAAACGTGACTCGGTCAATGTCGCTGCCTTTGCAAAACCTTATTTAGAGAATTATCTCGCCATTCGAAATCAACGCTATAAGACTGAAAAGACGGACATTGCACTCTTTCTAACTCTCTATCGAGGTGTCCCAAATCGTATCGATGCTTCTAGCGTTGAGAAAATGGTTGCTAAGTACTCTGAGGACTTCAAAGTCCGTGTAACACCCCATAAACTAAGACATACCCTAGCAACCAGGCTCTATGATGCCACTAAATCGCAAGTTTTGGTCAGTCATCAGCTAGGACATGCCAGTACACAAGTCACTGACCTCTATACACATATCGTCAACGATGAACAAAAAAATGCTCTAGATAGTTTATAATTTTACGTATTTTAAATTATGTAAATATATATCAAAAAAAGAAGCTGGTCCTACAACCAACTTCTTTTTGATTTATCCAACTACCGCTTCAGCGATTTCTTCACGGCTAATACCAGCGAAGTAGCGTGTGATATCAATGGTTTCTAGCGCCTTAAGGACATCTTCGCGTTCGTATTTCACCCCACGAAGAACATCTTCTACTGCAGCAACGTCTTCGATGCCAAAGAAGTCACCATAAATCTTGATGTCTTGGATTTTTGATTCGACGACATTAGAAAAGACTTCGACCTTACCACTGGTGAATTTTGTTCCACGACGGACGTTAAATTCAGGTGATTTACCGTAGTTCCAGTCCCAAGTACCAAACTTAGTATCCTTGATGCGATTGATTTCAGCCAATTCTTCCTCAGAAAAAACGTATTCTGTCATCTCTGGGTACTCTTTTTTCATGTATTCCAAGAGTAAATCACGGAATTCTTCGACTGTGATTTTTTCTGGTAATTCATTGATAATATTGGTCACACGAGCACGAACAGATTTCACACCTTTTGATTCAAATTTGTCCTTTGAAACCTTGAGGGCATTTGCTAAGACTGACAAATCGACGTCAAAGAGCAAGCAACCGTGGTGCATGATTCGGCCATTGATATAGGCTTGGGCATTGCCACAGAATTTCTTGCCATCAATCTCTAAGTCATTACGGCCTGTGAACTCAGCTTTAACTCCAAGTTGAGCCAGTGTATTGATAACTGGAGTTGAGAAGCTCTTAAAGTCAAAAGCCTTGTTTTCATCTTCTTTTGAAATGATCGTGTAGTTGAGGTTATTTAAATCGTGGTAAACAGCTCCACCACCGCTGATACGGCGGACCACCTCAATACCATTTTCTCGAACATAATCACGGTTGATTTCTTCGATGGTATTCTGGTGACGACCAACAATGATAGAGGGCTTGTTAATCCAAAGTAGGAAGATTTGATCCTCATCCAAAAGGTATTTAAAGGCATATTCTTCCAAGGCGATATTAAAGGCAGTGTCGTTTGAATGATTGATAATATATTTCATGATATCCCTTTATACGATAGAGACTGGAAAACACCTTTCCAGTCTAATCTATCTTTCTTTTATTTTTTCTTAGGTGAATGGATGGCCATTCCTAAAACATCCGCAAATGCTTCGTACATCACTTCAGAGTAGGTTGGGTGTCCGTGGATAGTCTTCAGCATTTCTTCAACAGTAATTTCCATTTCGATAATGCTCGATGCTTCATTGATCAATTCTGCAGCTGCAGGACCGATGATATGAACACCAAGGATTTCTCCGTATTTCTTATCCGCAATAACTTTAACGAAACCTTGAGCTGCATCCGATGCAATAGCACGACCGTTAGCAGCAAAGTTGAACTTACCGATGGCTACATCGTATTTCTCACGGGCTTGTTCTTCTGTCAAACCTACTGCTGCTACTTCAGGAAGAGTGTAGATAGCTGCAGGAGTCAAATTCAATTTGGCAACAGCATGATTTCCTTTAAGGGCATTTTCAGCGGCAACTTCACCCATACGGAAAGCTGCGTGAGCCAACATCTTAGTACCATTAATATCACCTGGTGCGTAGATACCTGGAACAGAAGTTTCCATGTATTCGTTGACCTTGATACGACCACGATCCAATTCAAACTCAACCTCTCCAATACCTTCAAGGTCTGGCACACGACCGATTGAAAGAAGAGCTTTATTTGCAATGATATCGTCTTTTCCTTCAACTTTAATACGAAGTTGACCATTTTCTTCGATGATTTCTTGCAGTTTAGTACCAGTCAAGATGGTCATTCCTTTACGTTCAAGGATCAAGCGAAGGTTCTTAGAAACTTCTGAATCCATAGCTGGCACGATACGATCCATCATTTCGATAACAGTCACTTTTGAACCAAATGTCATGAAGGCCTGACCGAGCTCGATACCGACAACACCACCACCGATGATAACAAGACTTTCTGGTACTTCGTTCATTTCAAGGATGTCGTCGCTGGTCATGACAAGTGGAGATTCCATACCAGGGATGTTGATCTTGCTGACTTTTGAACCACCAGCAAGGATGATTTTCTTGGTTTCAAGTAATTCAGAGCCATTTACCAAGACGTTCTTGTCTTTAGTAATGGTACCAATTCCTTTATGAACAGTAACTCCGTAGCTACGAAGAAGACCAGCAACTCCACCAACCAAAGTATTGACTACCTTAGACTTGGTTTCAAGGAGTTTGTCCATATCAACAGTGAAGTTAGGATTTTCAATCACAATACCACGATTTGCAGCATGACCGATATTTTCAATAATTTCAGCGTTATGTAGGTAGGTTTTAGTTGGGATACATCCACGGTTCAAGCAGGTTCCACCGAGTTCAGATTTCTCAACAAGGGCAACCTTCCCACCGAGTTGGGCAGCTTTAATGGCTGCAACATAACCAGCAGGACCTCCACCAATCACAACGATATCAAAAGCATCATCGCTCTTACCATCATCGTTTGAAGCACTTGCTGTAGGTACAGGGCTAGCTTCTGGCGCTGCTGCTCCAGCTGTTGGGATATTTTCCCCTTCTTCGCCAAGGTAACCGATAACTTCCGTTACAGGGACTGTTTCACCGTCCCCTTTGAGGATAGCAATCAAGTACCCATCTTCTTCGGCTTCCAATTCCATGCTGACTTTATCAGTCATGATTTCCAAAAGGATTTCTCCTTCTTTTACAAATTCTCCGACTTTTTTATTCCATTGGACGATTTGTCCTTCTGTCATATCCACGCCGGCTTTTGGCATAATTACTTCTAAGGCCATGTCTTCCTTCCTTTATCTATATCTTAAAAATGAATACTCTTGTACTTAAATCAACATTGAGATTGGATTTTCAATCAATTCTTTCAAGTCTTTCATAAACTTAGCACCAGCCATACCATCTACGACACGGTGGTCAATTGTTAAACCAAGGCTCATGATTGGGCGAATCACAATTTCACCATTGACTACAACTGGCTTCTCGATTGTCGAACTCACACCAAGGATAGCTGAGTTTGGTTGGTTAATGATAGGACCAAAGGACTGAACACCAAACATTCCCAAATTACTGATTGTGAAGGTTGAATTTTGCAGTTCACTTGGAGCCAATTTACCATCCAAGGTACGACCGATGACATCCTTGAAGGCTACAACCAGTTCTGAAAGACTCATCTTCTCAGCATTGTAAACAACAGGTGTCATCAATCCATTATCCATCCCAACTGCCATGGCAAGATTGACATAGTTGTGAGTGATAATGGTCTTGCCATCTTCTGTCAATGAAGCGTTGATGTATGGGTGTTTCATAAGAGTCTTAACAACTGCAAGTGAAAGAAGGTCTGTTACAGTAGTCTTCTTCCCAGTTGCTTCCATGATTGGCTCAAGAACCTTCTTACGAAGAGCCAACATTTCAGTCATATCAACTTCATAGTTGAGGGTGAAGGTTGGCGCAGTTAAGTAAGATTCAACCATACGTTGGGCAATAACCTTACGCATTGGTGTCATTGGAATACGCTCGATTTCACCGTATGGTGTTACGTTATCAGGAACTTCTTCCACTTTTTCAATCTGAGCAGGAGACTTGATGGTATCGTTTTCGATATTTTCAGGAAGCAAGGCCAAAACATCCTTCTTCATGATTTTACCACGATGACCGGTTCCTTGGATTTCCTGCCAAGCAATATTATGTTCGAGGGCAATTCGTTTTGCAAGTGGCGAAATGCGAACCACGTTTGTGTCTTTATAAGTTTCCACGTCTTCTTTGTGGACACGACCGTTTGCACCTGAGCCAGAAACGTCGTAGAGGTTGATCCCTAAATCATCCGCTAACTTTCTAGCTGCAGGAGTCGCTCTTAGCTTGTCATCAGCCATGACCTCTCCAATTCTATACTAAGATATTAAGGACGAAGAGGGCAATGAAAAAATAGGAGATTGACGATGTGTTCGATGAACACAAGGAAATCTATCTTTTTTTCGAAGACCTCCGTCCGAATTCAATTAAATGATACTAAGGGCGTTAAAAGCGACTGAAAAATAGGAAATCGACGATGGATTCGATGAAGCCAAGGAGATTTATCTTTTTTCCGAGCTTTTAGCCCGTGTTCAACTCTACAAGCAACTTGGATACAACACGTATCTCAAGTTACTAAAGTTAAAAACAACCGTTATTTTACATAACTTATCTTATGTAATTCTATTCTTTATTATATGTTTTACGAATAGCATCTTTGATGCTTTCAACGGTTGGAATCATTGCATTTTCTAGGTTTTGTGCATAAGGCATTGGCACATCTTCTCCTGCGCAACGACGGATTGGTGCATCTAGATAGTCAAATGCTTCCGATTCTGAAATAATAGCTGAAATCTCTCCGATATAGCCGCTTGTTTTATGGGCATCGTTAACCAGAACAACTTTACCAGTCTTCTTAACTGAGTTAATGATAATCTCCTTATCAAGCGGAACAAGGGTGCGTGGGTCAACAATCTCAACAGAAATTCCTTCTTCTGCTAATTCTTCAGCTGCTTGAACCACACGGCGAAGCATTTTTCCATAAGTAACAACTGTTACATCCGTACCTTCACGTTTGATTTCCCCAACTCCAAGTGGAATCGTATAGTCTGGATCAACTGGTACTTCCCCTTTTTGGTTAAATTCTGACTTGTACTCAAGGATAATAACAGGGTTGTTATCACGGATAGAAGACTTAAGCAGTCCTTTCATGTCCGCAGGCGTACCTGGTGCTACAACCTTAAGTCCTGGGATATGAGTGAACCAAGACTCTAGAGATTGTGAATGCTGGGCTGCAGAACCAACTCCGTTACCAGCTGCACAACGAACAGTCATTGGAACCTGACCTTTACCACCAAACATGTAACGTGTTTTAGCAGCTTGGTTGACGATATTGTCCATGGCAATAACCGAGAAGTCCATGAAGGTCATATCAACGATTGGACGAAGTCCTGTCATGGCTGCTCCGGCTGCTGCTCCAGAGATGGCAGCTTCAGAAATAGGACAGTCACGAACACGTTCTGGACCAAATTCTTCAAGCATTCCAACAGAAGTTCCGAAGTCTCCTCCGAAGACACCGACGTCTTCTCCCATCAAGAACACATTTTCATCGCGACGCATTTCCTCAGACATAGCAAGGATAATGGTGTCACGGAAGGACATTGTTTTTGTTTCCATTTTATCTCTTTCTCCTTAGTCTGCGTAAATATCTTCAAAGGCTGATTCAAGCGGTGGGAATGGACTTTCTTCTGCAAATTTAACAGAAGCTTCTACTGCTTCCTTGACTTGCGTTTGGATTTCTTCCAATTCTTCGGCACTTGCAATAGTGTTTTCAATGAGGTGCTTGCGAAGGTTTTCGATTGGGTCTTTTTGTTTCCACAATTCCACTTCTTCGCGGGTACGATATTTACCAGGGTCAGATGATGAATGACCAAGCCAGCGATAAGTTACACTTTCAATCAAGACTGGACCATTGCCACCACGAACATGATCTACAGCTTTCTTAAATCCTTCATAGACATCTATGACATTGTTACCGTCTTCGATGAACATTCCAGGAATTCCATAAGCAGCGCTACGTTGATGGATATGCTTCACATTAGTCATTTTCTTGATATCCGCAGAGATACCGTAACCGTTGTTAATGCAATAGAAAATGACTGGCAGGTTCCAGATAGAAGCCATATTTACTGCTTCGTGGAAAACACCTTCGTTGGTCGCACCATCTCCAAAGAAGCAGACAACGATTTTTCCAGTATGTTGCATTTGCTGACTGAGGGCTGCACCAACAGCGATTCCCATACCACCACCTACGATACCATTGGCACCAAGGTTACCAGCATCAAGGTCAGCGATATGCATAGAACCACCTTTACCTTTACAGGTTCCAGTATATTTACCGAGGATTTCAGCCATCATTCCGTTGAGGTCAATTCCTTTGGCAATAGCTTGTCCGTGACCACGGTGGTTTGAGGTAATTAGATCATCTGGATTGAGAGCCAACATAGCACCCACGTTAGCCGCCTCTTCTCCAACAGAAAAGTGCGTCATTCCTGGCACTTTCCCTTTCTTTACTAATTGCGCAATTTTTAAGTCCATACGACGGATTTCTTCCATCTTACGGAACATCTCTAGCAAAAGATTTTTATCTAAAGTTGACATCTTCTTGCCTTTCTAAGTTTCTTCTTACCTTACTATTTTACCGTTTTTGGCAAATACTGTCAAAGTTTTTCTAAAAGAAATTTCACAAAATAAAAAAGAAAACCCCGTAAAAACAAGGAATTTTCTTATCAAGAATATTTTTTCACAAACTTTTTAGCGTTTGGATTTTGCTAAAGATTCAAATCTCTTCATAATCACAGTTAAACGCCAACGGTAGAGCGCTCCACTCACAATCAAACTAATAATCAAGCCAATCCAGTAAGAATAAGCTCCAAAATCTGTTAGGGAATCAAATACAATAGCCACTGGGATTGCTACGCCCCAATAACCAACCAAACCAAGGTAAAAAGGAATAACGGTATCCTTATACCCCCGTAAAATTCCCTGAAGCGGTGCCGCAAAGGTATCTGCTAACTGGAAAAAAAGACTATAAGTCAAAAAGCGCGCTGTCAAATCGATGAATTCTGGGTCGTTGCCATAAAGACTGGCCACATTTCCCCTAAAAATGTAAAGAAAGGATAAGGTGAAGGCCGCAAAAATGAGGGCTGTCCATCTTCCTAGACCAATATAGGTTTTCGCATCATCAAATCGCTTGGCTCCCACTTCATAGGAAACAACAATAGCCATAGCAGATGAGATGCTCATAGGAAAGGCGTACATGAGAGTTGAAAAATTCATAGCTGACTGGTGACTAGCGATAATCAAGGATGAGAACTTAGCCATAATCAAGCCAACCACAGAAAAGATAGCCACTTCCGCGAAGACAGTCCCCCCTATAGGCAGACCTAAGCGAACTCCTTCCTTGATTTTATCCATATTAAGCGGAATGCGTTTCTCAAAATGCAAGGCTTTGAGCTTCTCCTGTTTAAATAAGACCAGAACAGAAATCCCAAGCAAGACCCAGTAGGCCAAGGAAGTACCTAAACCAGCACCAGCACCTCCCAGTTCTGGAACACCAAAGGCACCGTAAATCAAGAGATAGTTAAATCCGCTATTGAGAGGGAGTAACAAAAGCATGAGGTACATGGACAGTTTGGTCAAGCCCAGCGAATCCAGCAAGGAACGAATGACACTAAAGAGCAACAAGGGGATAATCCCGATAGATAAAAACCAGAGATAGCGAACCGCTACTGCTGCCACCGGTGCTTCTAGTCCAATATGATTCAAGATTGGTGGTGCCAAGAAAAGCACCATCCCCAGCAAGACCACAGATAGACCCAAGGCCAAATAGATGAACTGGTAAAAATCGGATGCAACTTCTTCCTTTTTGCCTCGACCAAGATGGTGACCAATGATGGGCACCAAGGCCGATACAATCCCTGTTAGAAATGTAAAGAAAGGATTCCAGATACTGGTTGCCATAGACACACCAGCCAAGTCCATGGTATTGTATTGACCTGTCATAGTCGTATCAACAAAGGAAGCAGAATAATTGGCAAATTGATAAATCAGGATAGGAAAAAATATCTTTAAAAATAAGATAAACTTGTCTTTAAAATGATGGGTTTGGTACATATAGGCTCTCTATTCTTTTTGTTTACAGACCAGACTCCCACCTAGTTTTGATAGACGATTTGTCCCTTACAGATGGTGTATTTAACCTGCCCTTTTAAGGTTTCACCGATGAATGGTGAATTAGCTGCTTTGGAAGCAAAATGGGAGTCCACAAGGCGGTCAGCCTTAGCATCAAAAATAGTAATATCCGCTGGACCATTCTCAGCCAAGTAACCTGCTTCAAAGTTATAAAGCTTGGCTGGGTTATAGGTCATCTTTTCGAGTAATTCCATCAGGCTTAACTCACCAGCTTCTACCAAATAGGTCAAGCCGAGAGAAAGAGATGTTTCCAAACCTGTCATACCAGATGGCGCTTTGGTAATATCCTCAACATTTTTTTCATCTGCATGATGAGGCGCGTGGTCTGTCGCAATAACTGTAATGACACCTGACTTGAGACCTTCAATCACGGCAAGACGGTCTGATTCCAAGCGAAGCGGTGGATTCATCTTAGCATTGCTACCTTGTGTCAAAAGAAGTGCTTCTGTCTTAGAGAAATGCTGTGGCGCTACTTCTGCTGTGACTTGCGCACCCAAACCTTGAGCAAACTCAACTACTTTAACACTTTCTTCCTTAGACAAATGCTGGATATGGACATGAGCCTTGGTCGCATAGGCAATCATGACATCACGCGCCATCATAGCATACTCAGCTACCCCAGTCGCACCGCAGATATGGAAATGTTCTTTAGCGATATTTTCATTAAAGCCAAGAATCCCATTCAAACCTGGATCTTCCTCATGAAGACTAATAAAGGTATTAAGCTTTTTAGCTTCCTCCATGGCTTCCTTGACAACTTTACTACTTTCAAGCGGAATACCGTCATCAGAGAAACCAACCGCACCTGCTTCTAAAAGTGCCTTAAAGTCAGTCAAATCTTGGCCATTAAAGTTCTTAGTAATGGTCGCAACCGTCTTAACATTAATCTTCTCTTTGGCAGCTGAATGGAGAACTTCTTGCAAGGTCTCTACATCCGAGATGGTTGGACTAGTATTAGCCATCATGACAACCGTTGTAAAACCACCTGCAGCAGCTGCTAGGGC
This sequence comes from Streptococcus mitis, assembly GCF_946188615.1. GTDB lineage: Bacteria > Bacillota > Bacilli > Lactobacillales > Streptococcaceae > Streptococcus > Streptococcus mitis_BZ. The sequence continues at coordinate 89,398 of NZ_CAMHVK010000001.1, read as the reverse complement.
ACCTGTATGAATATCTTCCTTGTGAGTTTGACCAGGTTCACGGAAATGAACATGAATATCGACCAAGCCAGGAGCAACTACAAGACCACTAGCATCTAAGATTTCTGCTCCTTCTTCCTTGACCTCGGGCGCAATTTTGATAATTTTCCCATCTTGAACTAAGACATCACACACTTGATCCAAACCAGACTTGGGATCCATTACACGACCATTTTTAATTAGTAGCATCTTCTTTCTCCTTTATTCATAGAAATCAACTTGGGTATCCAACAATTTATCCCCATCATAGACAAACTTGGCTGAAAAGAAGGGTTTATCCTCTAAAAGCCACTCAACAAAGGTATGATCCCCTTCCCAAGTCGGCTTACTCAAAACCTCGTCATAGGGAACCCATTCTAGCGTCCCCTCGTTGCAGTCAATCAAGTCCCCCTCGAACTCCGTCACCTTAAAAACATAGGTGTACCAGTCTAGATCTGGTGTGAATTCAGGAAAAGTGATAACACCTTTTAGAACTGGCTTGGCTTTAAGCCCTGTTTCTTCAAGGATTTCACGAGCTGCACATTCCTGAGGCGTCTCACCTCGCTCTAGCTTACCACCCACACCAATCCATTTCCCTTCATGGACATCATTGGGTTTCTTATTACGATGGAGCATGAGCAGTTCTTTCCCGTTATCAATGTAGCAAATTGTCGCTAACTGAGGCATATTTTCTCCTTATCTAAGCCAATCGATTGGCTCTTGTCCTGTCTCTTTTAAGAATGCATTGGCCTTGGAAAAAGGCTTGGAACCCCAAAATCCTCTATAAACCGACAAAGGACTGGGATGGGCTGATTCGATAATCAAATGATGAGGATTGGTAACTAAGGCCTTCTTCTTACGTGCATAGGCTCCCCAGAGTACAAAGACCACTGGCCTATCTAGATGATTGACCACCTGAATCACAGCATCCGTAAAAGACTCCCATATCTGACCAGCATGACCATTGGCCTGTCCAGCAGGAACAGTCAAACAAGCATTGAGAAGCAAGACTCCTTGCTCAGCCCAAGCCGTCAAATCATGGGATTTCTTGACTCCGATATCATCTGACAATTCTTTCAAGATATTTTGCAAGGATGGTGGAGCTGGGATAGATTCCGGTACAGAAAAACTCAAGCCCTGCGCTTGACCTGGCCCGTGATAGGGATCTTGCCCTAGAATCACCACCTTAACTTCTTCAAGCGGTGTTGTCAAGAGAGCCTGAAAAACCTTTTCCTTGGGTGGATAAATAGTCCCCTGAGCATAGACCTGATTCATAAACTGATTGATTTTCCCGAAATAACCCTCAGGTAATTGCTCCTTAATCAAAGCATGCCAAGACGAATGTTCCATAGCCGACTCCTTCGTTTTTACTGCCTCTATTATAGCAAAAAGTGGCTTTCTAAACCACTTTTTACAGTTTATCTAAATAATCCAGCAAGTCTTGATAAGAATGAACTTCGTAGGTTGGCTGGGCTTGTGTCTTATTTTCCAGATGATGGGGATTGTACCAAATAGTATCAATCCCAGCATTATTGCCACCTTGAATGTCGGCGGTTAGAGAGTCTCCAATCATCAGCGTCTTTTCTTTGCTAAAACCTGCAATCTGTTGACCAATTTTTTCATAAAAAAGAGCATCCGGCTTTTGTGTTTGCAGCTGTTCAGAGATAAAGACTTGATTGAAATAAGGTGCCAGACCAGATTGAGCCAAGCGCCCTGTCTGAATGGCAGTAATGCCATTTGTCGCAGCATATAGCTCATAATCACGCTCGATGAGGCTGTCCAAAAGTTCATGAGCACCCGAAATCGTTTGCCCCTGCTGAGCGAGGTAAAATTGGTAACGCTGGGCAAGTAAAGTACCGTCCTTCTCAAATCCAAAATGGGTAAATAAACGAGAAAAGCGCGTGTTAACCAGCTCTTGTTTACTAATTTTCTTTTGCTCCAAATCCTTCCAGAGAGCCTTGTTCATGGGAACGTAAAAGTCTTTGTAGGCCTGAATATCTGCAACCCCTTCTTCTTTTAGAAGTTGCGTCAAAGCCACATCCTCAGCAGCATCAAAATCAAGAAGAGTGTGGTCAAGGTCGAAAAGTAGAAATTTGTAGGACAATTTGAGAGTTTTCCTTTCTGAAAAGAATTATGAATATTATAGCATAAAGTAAGAAAGCCATACCAATTTATTCCATCTATTTGACATACAATTATCGCAACTAAAGGCTACAAGTATACTTATAAATCACTCTTCTAGACTTTTGATTGTCAAAATCTTTCAGAATAGAACAATTCTATCTATCGAATAACTCAACTTCATAAATATCTATGTAATTCTAGACCTAGAATTCCTATAAACTAAATGTTTTCGCACTATTCTAAGCCATTGATTGCCTTAAATTTTAATTTTTGAAGAATTCTAAAGTTAGAATAGTCCCATCACAATCAGTTTTGAATTATTATACTCAATGAAAATCAAAGAGCAAACTAGGAAACTAGCCGCAGGCTGTACTTGAGTACGGCAAGGCGACGTTGACGTGGTTTGAATTTGATTTTCGAAGAGTATTAACAATTTAGAAACGCTATGATTCCACTCCTTTTACATTAAAAAGGAACTGCCCAAAGCAATCCCTTTCTGATTTTGAAATCATTTACTTAAAATTTGATAGTTGAGATAATCAATAACTCACCTATAAAAGGAATGATAGGAAGATTCCTTATTTATTGATTTCAAGCTCCGACAACTGTGTTTGAATAACTGACAGTTCTGCACCAGCCTGAAGAAGAGCTGCTGCAGTATAGGCACCTTCTACAATTGGAACCCTATTGATCATAATACTTTTATCACTGAAATCAGCCACCATTTCTAAGTTCATTTTAGCAGAACCTAGGTCAAAAAAGGCAAGTAAAGTATCTGCTGGATTTTCGGAAACAACCCTATCTACTTGATCAAAACTTGTTCCAATTCCTCCATCCTCGGTTCCTCCTACATAAGTAATCGGAACATCTTTAGCTACTTCACTAATCAGTTCAACAACACCTTGTGCAATGTTTTTGGAATGTGAAACGATAACAAGACCAACACTTCCCATTAAACCACCCCAGTTTCTAAAAGAGCAGTAAAGAGTAATCCTGATGAGAATGATCCAGGATCAATATGTCCGAGAGATCGCTCTCCTACATAAGATGCTCTTCCTTTAGTTGCAAGTAAATCTTTGGTAGCATTCACTACCTGATCAATAACCTCTTGAGTCAACTGGCCATCAGACAAGGCAGCAATAACAGGAGTCCAAACATCAACCATTGTCTTTTCTCCAACTTCTGCTTTCCCACGTTTGACAATCATATCCAAACCACTTTGTAAGATTTCTTCTAATTTCGAATTTGAATCAGCCTTGGCCATGCCCATAAAAGCAGAGCCATACAGAGGACCAGAAGCACCGCCTACCTTACTCAGCAGTTGCATTGAGACAAGCTTAAACACATCACTGCTTGTTTCAAATTGCTTTCCTTCTAAGTTTTCCATAACTGCAGCCATGCCACGCGCCATATTTCCACCGTGGTCTCCATCTCCTATAGGTGTGTCTAGCTCACTAAGGTAATCTTTCTGTTTTTGAATCTTTTCATTAAAAAGCTTCATCCATTCAAGAGCTTGTTCAGCATTCATTTGACATTTCCTCCTTGAGTTTTACCAAGCTGGGGTAGTAACAGGTGCATTTAGAGCATCCAACCATTCATCATCTGCCAATCGAATCAATGTTAATGATAATCCAGCCATATCAATTGATGTCATATAGTTTCCAATTTTCTTAAATGCCAACTCAACACCTTTTTCATGGAGTAATTTTGCCACATCATTTGCAAATACGTATTGTTCCATAAGAGGAGTGCTTCCTAAACCATTAATGAGAAGGCCATAGCGTTCTCCAGCCTTAAGTTGGAAACCTTCAGATAATTTTTCAACCAATTCTGAGGCCAATTGTGCTGAAGGTTGCATTTTCTCTTTTTTATATCCTGGCTCACCGTGGATACCAACTCCATATTCAAATTCATCATCTTCTAGAACAAAACCTGGTTTCCCAACTTCTGGAACAGTAGCGCCAGATAGAGCTAAGCCAATTGTTTTAATTTCTAAGACAAGTTTGTCAGCCAAGTCCTTCATTTCAGATAATGATTTACCAGAACGAGCCGCAGCACCCAAAATTTTATGGACTAAAATAGTACCTGCAACACCTCGACGGCCTTGGGTATAGAGACTATTTTCAACAGCGATATCATCATCAACCACAACACTTGCTATATCAATACCTTCCATTTCAGCAAGTTCTTGTGCAATTTCAAAGTTCATAATGTCACCAGAATAGTTCTTGATGACCATGAAAACTCCAGCACCTTCATTAGCCACCTTAATGGCTTCTAAAATTTGGTCTGGAGTAGGTGAAGTGAAGACTGCTCCACAAATGGCAGCAGACAACATTCCTTCTCCTACAAATCCAGCATGACTTGGTTCATGTCCTGAACCTCCACCTGAAATGAGTCCAACTTTTCCTGTCTTTTCTGCCTTTCTAACGATGACATCAAAACCATCTAAGCGTTCTACCAAGTCATCATGCATGAATGACAATCCCTGCAACATTTCATCAACAACTTGTGTCGGTTCATTTATAATTTTTTTCATGAGAAACTCCTTTCGGCATGTATCTTTGTTTTCGCTTTCATTATATATTTTTTATTGGTAGATGATAAGGGACAGATTCTATTATTTGTCCCCTTTTAAACCCGTTTAAAACATTTTTTTGGTAAAATGAAGTAAGTAAAAGAAAGGCTTCCTATGGCATCATCACTTATTACAAAAAAACGGATTGCCAAGGCATTTAGAGATCTATTAGCTACTAGAGAATTTGACAAAATCTCCATTGTAGATATCATGGAATCAGCTGGCATTCGTAGACAGACCTTTTATAATCACTTTCTTGACAAATATGAACTGCTAGACTGGATATTTGAAAATGACTTAACCGAGTATATCACCAATAACTTGGACTTCATTTCTGGCCAAAAACTATTACAAGAATTATTTTTTTATTTCGAACAAGAGCGTGACTTTTATATTCAACTTTTTGATATTCAAGGGCAAAATAACTTCTATGACCAATTTATCAGCTACTGTCGCTTGCTTGTATCAAAAATTTTAAGAGAATACGGTCAGATTGATATCGATTCATCTGCTTATACTTGCTTTTTGTTAGACTATCATTCACATGCTCTAGCAGAGATCGTGAAGGCTTACGTCAATAAAAAAAGTCCAGTTCCACAACCAGACTTTCTAATCATGACAATTATTGGAAAGAGACCACAATGACATTTATTTCAAATCATAAACAGAAAATTATTTCAAGTTACATTTCGGCAACTGTCAGCAGTCATCCTGAATTAGAAAAACACCCTACCTTACCATTAGTCTATCAAAAAAATCGCAATCCTTATCAGGTTCCAATATTGTCGGGTGGAGGTTCCGGTCACGAACCTGCGCATATTGGATATGTGGGAGAAGGAATGCTTACCGCTGCTATCTATGGCCAATTATTTACTCCTCCTACAAGAACTGAAATCTTAGAGTCCATTCGTTTTTTAAACAATGGTCACGGTGTCTTCATCATTGTAAAAAATTTCGAAGCAGACATCAAAGAATTTAGCTGGGCCATTAATACTGCTAGACAAGAAGGAATTAAGGTCGGCTATAGTCTAGCACACGACGATATTTCTATTGAACCTCACAATAGATTTCAAATTAGAGGAAGAGGGCTTGCAGGGACTATTTTACTTCATAAAGTTCTAGGATATGCAGCTCAAAATGGTGCCGACATCGAGCAACTAACTGATTTAGGTCATCAACTTGCTCCCGAAATCGCAACAATTGGCTTTGCAACGAAATCGGCTAGTCTCCCTCAAGCCACCCTTCCACTATTTAACTTGGAAGAAGGAAATATTTCTTATGGTATTGGGATACATGGCGAAGAAGGCTATCGTATCGTTCCATTTCAATCTTCGGAAATCCTTGCAAATGAAATTATAAGCAAATTAAGATTGCACTATCATTGGAAAAAGGGTGATCAATTTATATTGCTTGTAAATAATCTAGGTACTACTACCAACCTAGAAATGGGCGTATTTATCAATGATCTCCTTCAACTCTTAGAAATTGAAGGAGTCACTATTACCTTTATAAAATCAGGAACATTTATGACCAGTCTAGATATGGCTGGTATATCCGTAACTCTTTGCCCCGTAAAAAATAAACAGTGGTTAGAAGCGCTCAATGCTCCAACGACAGCTTTTGCATGGTAATTTAATTGTATAACTCAAAAGGGCTACATCACTTGATGGCCCTTTGTTTTTATCTTACGTTTAAAAGAACTCATTCTTGCCATTTCAAATAGGCCATCTATCCCTTACAATTCTTCCGATGAGCTTTGAGTTTTTTCATAGCCCAATCATAATGACTGGAGGTGTTACTGACAAAGTAGGAACCTAGACTTGTTCCGCCGGTCCACTTATAGACACCTTTGGTAAAGAGGTCGTCATTGCTAAAAACTTCTATCAATTCTAAAACCTCCCTATGTGATTGTTCTAGGAGTCTAGTCGCTTCTTCTAAGGAGGTTTTCTGGTGCTTCTTCCAAAAAGCGATATTCATTTCTCCATAAGTTTTCCAATTATAAGATTCAGGGAGAAAAGGTCTTTCGTGACCTTTTTGATTGGAATGTACCCAAGTCAAAAGTAACTGCTGCCATTCATAAAGATGGATCAAGACATCCCGTAGATTTTTATCCCTTTTCCAGTGAGCTTCTTTTTTCTTTGGGTCTCTTGAAAAATCAAATGGAATCTGTAGCTCATCTTCACTTAGTTGGGAGATGAAACGATTGAGCTTTTCATAGTTTTCCTTAGAGGCCAGCATTAGCTCCTCTTTTGTTTTCGGTCTAGGCACAGAGTTCTCCCTTCATATTACTAGTTATTATTAGAAATTTTTTATCCTTTAAATCTCTATAACTTATCCTTTAATTTCTCAACAAAGAGATAGGCTGCTGGACAGGTCAAGGTATTCTTAATAGTCAAATGGTTGATTTGATGGATTTTTTTCCTGTCTGTATGGGGAAATTCACGACAGGCCTTTGGACGAACATCATAGATGGAACAGAGATTATCTCCTCCTAGAAAGGGACAAGGCATGGATTTAAAAACCTTATCGCCATCTTCATCTACCTGCAGAAACTCCGCTTCAAAAGCTGGTAATTTCATCTTAAAGTACTTGGCGATTCGTGTAATATCTGCTTCCTTGAAGTCGGGCCCCAATGTCTTGCAACAGTTGGCACAGGCCGTACAATCAATCTCCGTAAAGACTTCTTGGTGAATCTGCTGGGCTATCTTGTCTAGGTTTTTAGGAGGTTTTTTCTTTAAATTGGCTAAAACTTTACGGTGCTCCTTCTGCTTTTGTAAGGCCAGCTGGTGGTAGTACTCAATATCAATTTCTTTAGACATAGTTTCTCTCTTATTCTAATTACTTTCCCCTATTATACCATGCCTCTGAACCATTGAAAAGTGGACTTTACAAGACTATACTATTCCCGAATGTATCAAAAAACCTTGCAACTAGGTTACAAGGTTAATGAAATTAATCAAAGTTAACGTATTCTTTTTGAAGTTCAAGGACTTCTTCCATTGTTGAACACTCTGTAAGGGCACGGTTAGCGTACTCTTCCATCTTAGCAGTATCCAATTTCTTCATCAAGCTACGTGTACGAAGTACAGATGTTGCTGACATAGAGAACTCATCCAAGCCCATTCCGACAAGAAGTGGAACAGCTTTTTGGTCACCAGCCATCTCACCACACATACCAGCCCATTTACCTTCAGCGTGAGCCGCCTTGATAACGTTGTTGATCAAGCGAAGGATTGATGGGTTATATGGTTGGTAAAGATATGAAACTTGTTCATTCATACGGTCTGCTGCCATTGAGTATTGGATCAAGTCGTTTGTACCAATTGACATGAAGTCTACTTCTTTTGCAAATTGGTCTGCAAGCATTGCTGCTGCAGGGATTTCAATCATGATACCAACTTGGATGTCATCCGCAACTGCAACACCTTCAGCAAGAAGGTTTGCTTTTTCTTCTTCATAAACTGCCTTAGCTGCACGGAATTCTTTCAAAAGGGCAACCATTGGGAACATGATACGCAATTGACCATGAACAGAAGCACGAAGAAGGGCACGGATTTGTGTACGGAACATTGCATCTCCAGTTTCAGAAATAGAGATACGAAGGGCACGGAATCCAAGGAATGGGTTCATTTCATGTGGCATATCGAAGTAAGGAAGTTCCTTATCTCCACCGATATCCATTGTACGAACAACCACTGGTTTACCATTCATTCCCTCAAGAACAGCCTTGTATGCTTCATACTGCTCATCTTCTGTTGGGAAGTCTTGAGAATCCATATACAAGAACTCTGTACGGTAAAGTCCAACAGCTTCTGCACCGTTGTTGTTAACACCTTCAACGTCTTTTGGAGTACCGATGTTAGCAGCCAACTCGAAGTGTTTACCGTCAGCAGTCACTGTTTGAGCATCTTTCAAAAGTGCCCATTCAGCTTTTTGTTTAGCATAAGCTTCACCAGCTGCTTTAAATTCTGCCGCTTGTTCATCTGTTGGGTTGATAATCACTTCACCAGTAATTCCGTTAACGGCAAGGATATCGCCGTCTTTCACTACTTCAGTGATGTTATTTGTTCCCAATACAGCTGCAATTTCAAGTGTACGTGCCATGATAGCTGAGTGGCTTGTACGTCCACCGATATTTGTTACAAAAGCTTTTACAAAGTTTTTGTCCAATTGAGCTGTATCAGATGGTGTCAAGTCATGCGCAATCACAATTACTTCTTCATTGATAGAAGCTGGGTTTGGTAATTTTTTACCAAGAAGGTTTGCCAATACACGTTTTGTCACGTCGCGGATATCCGCTGCACGTTCTTGCATATATGGGTTGTCTTCCATGCCTTCAAAGATAGTGATGAACATGTCAGTCACTTCTTTAAGACCTGCTTCAGCATTGACTTTCTTAGCACGGATTGTTTCTTTAATCTGACCAATCAATTCTGGGTCAGCAAGAACCATCAAATGAGCGTCAAAAACTTGAGCTGCTTCTTCACCAAGCGTACCTACAGCTTTCTCACGGATAAGAGAAAGCTCGTTTTGAGAAGCTTCAAGAGCTACATCCAAACGAGCCTCTTCTGCGTTTGTATCTTCGACTGAAACAGTCTCGAATGACAAATCCGGTTGAACGAGTAGATATGCTTTTGCAACTGCAACACCATCAGATGCTGCGATTCCTTTAAGCATTTCTGTCATTTTCCTTATGCCAATCCTTCTTTTTCCATTGTTTCTGAGATTGCAGCGATAGCGTCATCTGCATCTGCACCTTCAGCTGAGATAGTTACATCAGCACCTTGGCCAACACCAAGACTCATAACACCCATGATTGATTTAAGGTTAACTGATTTACCTTTGTACTCAAGAGTGATATCTGAAGCAAATTTGCTTGCAGTTTGTACCAACAATGTTGCTGGACGTGCGTGAATACCTGTTTCTGCCACTACGTGGAAATCTTTAGAAGCCATAGTTTGACTCTCCTTTTGTTCTTTCTTTTTTGAGTTATATGTGATAACCCTTACAATTTGGTATTATACCATCTTCTAGGATTTTTTTCAAGCATTTTATGGGATTTATTCGATTTCCTTTCAGATAACTTGCTGAAAATCTTCTATTCTAGATAACAAAACACAGGATATAGTTTTCCAAAAAACTACTTCTAGGATAATCATCACTATTTTACAAAACAAACACTACATGTTGTGTTTTGCGACCTTGAGTAGAAAAATATACCACTATATTTAGTTTCAAATCATTGACAAAAATTTATTTTCTGATATACTAAGAAAGTAATCTATTTTGAAAGAGGAGTTACACAATGGTAACCGTTTATTCTAAAAACAACTGTGTCCAATGTAAAATGACCAAACGTTTCTTGGACAGTAATAATGTCGCTTATCGTGAAATCAATCTTGATGAGCAACCTGAGTACATCGATCAAGTTAAAGAGCTCGGTTTCAGCGCAGCTCCTGTTATCCAAACACCAACAGAAGTCTTTTCAGGTTTCCAACCAGGAAAACTGAAACAATTAGCATAATCTTAGTACATCATCCAGAAGAAATTGCTTCTAGGGCTAACTTAGAAGCCTTTCTTTTGTAATTAGATAAGGGAAATTTTATGGGATTAAAACATCTTGAAGACGTAACTTACTTCCGTCTCAATAACGAAATCAACCGTCCTGTCAATGGACAAATCATGCTTCATAAAGATAAGGAAGCCCTGGATGCTTTCTTTAAAGAAAATGTAGTTCCAAATACTATGGTTTTTGATTCAATCAAGGATAAAATCAACTACCTCATTGAACACAACTACATCGAAACAGCCTTTATCAAGAAATACCGTCCAGAATTTTTGGAAGAATTGGCTCAATTTATCAAAGACCAAAACTTCCAATTCAAGTCTTTCATGGCAGCTTATAAGTTTTACAATCAATACGCCTTAAAGACTAATGACGGTGAATATTATCTTGAAAGCATGGAAGACCGTGTCTTCTTTAACGCCCTTTATTTCGCTGATGGCAATGAAGCTGTTGCAATCGATATTGCCAATGAAATCATCCACCAACGCTACCAACCTGCTACTCCTTCCTTCTTGAATGCTGGACGTGCTCGCCGTGGGGAGTTAGTATCTTGCTTCCTAATCCAAGTAACGGATGATATGAACTCTATCGGACGTTCTATCAACTCAGCTCTTCAACTTTCACGTATTGGTGGTGGTGTGGGAATTACTCTCAGCAACCTTCGTGAAGCTGGTGCACCTATCAAAGGCTATGAAGGAGCTGCTTCTGGCGTCGTTCCTGTTATGAAGCTTTTCGAAGACAGCTTCTCTTACTCAAACCAATTGGGTCAACGTCAAGGTGCTGGTGTTGTCTACCTCAACGTCTTCCACCCAGATATTATCGCCTTCCTTTCAACTAAGAAGGAAAACGCCGATGAAAAAGTTCGTGTTAAGACACTTTCACTTGGTGTTGTAGTGCCCGATAAATTCTACGAATTAGCACGTAAAAATGAAGAAATGTACCTCTTCAGCCCTTATTCTGTAGAGCTTGAATACGGTGTACCATTCAACTACATCGACATCACTGAGAAATACGATGAACTAGTCGCAAATCCAAATATCCGCAAAACAAAAATCAAGGCGCGTGATTTGGAAACTGAAATCTCTAAATTGCAACAAGAATCTGGCTACCCTTATGTTGTCAACATTGATACGGCTAACCGTGCAAACCCAGTTGATGGTAAGATTATCATGAGTAACTTGTGTTCTGAGATTCTTCAAGTTCAAGAACCAAGCTTGATCAACGATGCTCAAGAATTCCTTCAAATGGGAACAGATGTTTCATGTAACCTTGGTTCAACCAACGTGGTCAACATGATGACTTCACCTGACTTTGGTCGTTCTATCCGTGCTATGGTTCGTGCCCTTACTTTCGTTACAGATAGTTCACACATCGTAGCTGTTCCTACCATCGACCACGGAAATAGCCAAGCTCATACCTTTGGTCTTGGTGCCATGGGACTTCACAGCTACCTTGCCCAACAATTGATTGAATATGGATCGCCTGAGTCTGTTGAGTTTACAAGCATCTACTTCATGCTCATGAACTACTGGACCTTGGTAGAATCAAACAATATCGCGCGTGAACGTGGTATTACCTTCCATAACTTTGAAAAATCAGACTATGCTAACGGAAGCTACTTTGACAAGTATATTACAGGCGAGTTTGTTCCAAAATCAGACCGTGTTAAAGAACTCTTCAAAGATGTCTTTATCCCAAGTGCTGCTGACTGGACTGAACTTCGCGACAAGGTTCAAGCAGATGGTCTTTACCACCAAAACCGCCTTGCTGTAGCACCAAATGGTTCTATCAGCTATATCAACGACGTTTCTGCTTCTATCCACCCGATTACGCAACGTATCGAAGAACGTCAAGAAAAGAAAATCGGTAAAATCTACTATCCTGCTGCTGGCTTGTCAACAGAAACCATTCCTTACTACACTTCTGCCTACGACATGGATATGCGTAAGGTGATTGATGTCTATGCTGCTGCAACTGAGCACGTGGACCAAGGACTTTCACTCACTCTCTTCATGCGTAGTGACATTCCAAAAGGTCTTTACGAATGGAAGAAGGAAAATAAGCAAACGACACGTGACTTGTCTATCCTTCGTAACTATGCCTTTAACAAGGGAATCAAGTCTATCTACTACGTCCGTACCTTTACAGATGATGGTGGAGAAGTCGGTGCCAACCAATGTGAAAGCTGTGTGATTTAATCTTTGCTTGAGGAAACTACATTTTCTCAGATAAGTGATTCATTCACCCTGCTAAACTAGAATAAGCATCTATACTATGAAATAACAAAAAGTCGGGCTTCCGACTTTTTGTGCGATACTCCTCTAGAATTATGATAAAATAGAAGTAATTGTGAGTTCGCAATACTAAACACAGAAAGAGATTTCAAAATGGAAACTTACTACAAAGCCATTAACTGGAATGCCATCGAAGATGTCATCGACAAATCAACTTGGGAAAAACTGACGGAGCAATTCTGGCTTGATACACGTATTCCCTTGTCAAATGACTTGGATGACTGGAGAAAACTATCAAATGTAGAAAAAGACTTGGTTGGAAAAGTCTTTGGTGGTTTAACCCTTCTCGATACTATGCAATCTGAAACTGGGGTTCAAGCCCTTCGCGCAGACATCCGTACACCACATGAGGAAGCTGTTTTCAATAACATCCAATTTATGGAATCTGTTCACGCTAAATCTTACTCATCAATCTTTTCTACCTTGAATACAAAGGCTGAGATTGAAGAAATTTTCGAATGGACCAATACCAATCCTTACCTACAAAAGAAGGCTGAGATTGTCAACGAAATCTACCTAAACGGTAGCCCACTTGAAAAGAAAGTTGCCAGCGTCTTCCTTGAAACTTTCCTCTTCTACTCTGGTTTCTTCACTCCCCTCTACTATCTCGGTAACAACAAGCTAGCCAACGTTGCGGAAATCATCAAATTAATTATTCGTGATGAATCTGTTCACGGAACCTACATTGGTTACAAATTCCAACTTGGTTTCAATGAATTACCTGAAGAAGAGCAAGAAAAACTCAAAGAATGGATGTACGATCTGCTCTACACTCTCTACGAGAATGAAGAAGGCTATACAGAAAGCCTCTATGACGGTGTTGGTTGGACTGAAGAAGTCAAGACCTTCCTTCGCTACAATGCTAACAAAGCACTCATGAACCTGGGACAAGATCCACTCTTCCCAGATTCAGCTGATGATGTCAACCCAATCGTTATGAACGGTATTTCAACAGGAACATCCAACCACGACTTCTTCTCTCAAGTCGGAAATGGTTACCTTCTTGGTGAAGTTGAAGCTATGCAAGACGATGACTACAACTACGGTTTGGACTAATTCAATTATCCCAGAACTGATAACAAATATCATGGCTTGTTTAAAACAACCATGATATTTTTGTTTTTGTTTTCTTTTGTTTTTTAAATTGATTGATTGAATACTTTATGATAAAATAGTAATAGAAATAGAGGTGATAACGATGTTAAAGCAGGAAAAACTAGATAATATTCTAGAAACGGTAAATACAAAGGGAACTATTACTGTAAAAGAAATCATGACTCGCTTGGATGTGTCAGATATGACTGCTAGACGCTACTTGCAAGAGTTGGCAGACAAGGATTTACTTGTTCGAGTTCACGGTGGAGCTGAGAAAATTCGCACAGGTTCTATTTTAAATAATGAGCGTTCCAATATTGAAAAACAAGGCTTACAAATCGCAGAAAAACAAGAAATCAGCCGTTTTGCAGGCCATTTAATTGATGAGGGTGAAACCATTTTTATTGGGCCAGGGACAACCTTGGAATCTTTTGCTCGTGAACTTCCAATTGATAATATTCGTGTTGTAACAAACAGTTTACCAGTCTTTCTCATTCTAAACGAACGAAAACTAACAGATTTGATTTTAATTGGTGGAAACTACCGCTCTATCACTGGAGCCTTTGTCGGAACACTAACCTTGCAAAACCTAGCCAATCTCCAATTTTCTAAAGCTTTCGTTAGCTGTAATGGTATTAAAGACAATGCGATTGCGACCTTTAGTGAAGAGGAAGGTGAATCTCAACGCATCGCCCTCAATAATTCCAATAAAAAATACTTACTAGCTGACCATAGTAAGTTCAATAAATTTGATTTCTATACCTTCTACAATATCTCTGATATTGATACCATCGTTTCAGATTCTAAACTGAGCAAAGAAACGTTTGAACAACTTTCAAAACAAACAAAAATTATTCTTTCTAAACCATAAAACTGAGGATTGATAAAAAATAAAATGCGTCATATCAAGAAAATAAGAATCTTGATATGACGCATTTTTGGATGAAGATTTTTACAAAGAGTTTCCTAGATTCTTTATGATTGTTGAAACGGCATAAAATCTGAATCAAAGGAGATATTATCCCGTTCTTCAGGACTGATAAAACTTAAAAAGATATTTTTAAATTCTTCTAGCTCATAGTCTGAATGGCAAATCCATTCTTTACCGGTAGAGATATACCATTTCCCAAGATTTTTCAGCTCCTCATTAGTCAAACAAGGTATTTGAGAACATTTTTCGAAATTTATAATATAAACTTTTTCATAAATAGATTGGATAAAATCTTTGAACATCTTTTTGCCTCACTAAAATTCTATATCTAATTAGTAATTCTACTACTCAATCACTTGAGTTTCTGCTACTTTCTTGTACCAGTGAGCTGATTTCTTAGGATAACGTTCTTGTGTTTCAAAGTCTACATAAAAGAGACCGTAGCGTTTTTCATAACCGTTTGACCATGAGAAGACATCCATTAATGACCAGATGAAGTATCCTTTGACGTTTGCACCATCAGCAATCGCATCAGATAAGACCTCTAAGTGTTGTTTGACATAATCAATACGGCCATCATCATAAACAGTGTTATCGACGAACTCATCTTTATAACCAAGTCCATTTTCAGTGATGTAAATCTTCTTGTAGTTAGGATAATCTTTCTTCACTCGCATGATTTGATCATACAAACCTTGAGGGTAGATAATCCAATCCCAATCCGTACGTGGTACATAGTCAGGAGCTACACGACGACCAACACCTTTAATTTGGTATTTAGAGCTTCCTTTTTCACCCTTACCATTATGGATGATTTCAGTTTCTCCATCAAATGCTTCCATCCAATCACTCATATAGTAGTTGATGCCTAGAAAGTCATTCAAGTCTTTTGCGACTTCTAATGCTTCGAAATCTTCTGCACGAAGATCCAAGCTACCACCATTGACTGATAAGATATGGTTAACACCTTCCATCGTTTCATCTGAATAGTATCCAAGATAAGTTGCATCCAAGATAAATTTATTGTGAATAATATCTTCCAACTCAGCTGCACGAACATCTGCTGGATTTTTAGGATCTAAAGGATACTTAGTAGGCAGAGCATGAACAACCCCAATTTCACCTTTATAGCCGTTCTCTTTGTACAATTTTACCGCACGTGCATGAGACACCATCATATTGTGGTGCGATTGGAAGACTTTGGCAAGGTCGTACTGAATACCTGGAGGGAATTTCCCAACCAAGTATTGACCATCACCGATTGGCCCAATTTCATTAAAGGTTGTCCAATAGTTTACTTCTGGGAATTCTTCAAAACAGAAAGCCGCGTAGTCTACAAAGTGTTCAATGTTTTCACGGTTTAAGAAGTCTCCATTTGAGTGGAGAGCTTCTGGCGTATCAAAGTGATGAAGAGTTACAAATGGCTCAACATGACGTTTGTGACACTCTGCAAATAGATTATGATAATACTCAACACCCTTTTGATTTACTTGACCGTAGCCTGTTGGGAAAATACGTGACCAAGCAATAGAAATTCGAATGCCATTGACACCATACTCTTCTGCCAACTTGAGGTCAACTGGGTATCGATTGTAAAAATCACTGGCTGGTTCTGCAGTGTACCAGTAGTTATCTTCAAGATATTTATCCCAAGCAACTGGTCCTTTTCCATCAGTATGCGTAGCACCTTCTGCTTGATAAGCAGCTGTTGCGCCACCGAAAATAAAGTCTTTTGGAAGTATTTTTGTCATTTTTTTCACCTATTTCTTGATTTAAATAAACTAAAAGTGAGAGGAGAGGAGTCAGTGAGCCATCCTTCTCCATCTCACTTCTTGTACCAAGTCACCGAATTGTGACATGAGGAGGTAAAAACGATATCTTTTTACCGACGAATTAATAAGGCGATTAGGAAATTCGCCATAGCGATTTCCGTAACGATAGGGGACTATTTCAGAGTCCCTAGCCTTAATCGAATTGTGACATGAGGAGGTAAAAACGATATCTTTTTACCAACGAATTAACAAGGCGATTAGGAAATTCGCCATAGCGATTTCCGCAACGATAGGAGACTATTTCAGAGTCCCTAGCCTTAATCGAATTGTGACATGAGAAGGTAAAAACGATATCTTTTTACCGACGAATTAACAAGGCGATTAGGAAATTCGCCATAGCGATTTCCGTAACGATAGGAGACTGTTTTATAGTCCCTATCGTTAATCGAATTGAGCTTGTACGAACGCAAGAGCACCTTTTCCATCACGAGTTAATTTGATGTATTGAGCGCCTTCTGTCTTGGCAAGTTTAATACCGAGTTTATCTGTTTCTGCTTTCATGTCTTCAAAGTTTGAAGCAACTTGAGGGGCAAGGATAACAAGATCAAACTCTGGCAACATTTCACGGTGAGCACCATAGCCACCTGCTGCTGCTTTCACAGGGACATTGTATTCTGCAGCTGCCTTATTCAAAGCATTCGCAAGAAGTCCACTTGTCCCTCCACCTGCACAGAGAACGAGGACATTTGTTTCTTCAGTGATTGTATTTTGAGCTGCATCGATACCCGCTTTTTCAAGAATAGCATCTGCTTTTGCAGTGTTGAAGTTTGCAGCAACTTTGTCTTTCAATTCATCATTAGATTTACCTGAACGCTCTTCTTCAAGAATTTGTTCATCATAGACTTTAAGGAATGGATAGTAAATAACTACGTCAACTACAATTAGAAGGACAGCAAGAATGAATGATAGAACTTGGAAGTTAGTACCAAGAACTAGACCTAGTGGAGCTGGAGTTGTCCATGGTAGATTAGCAGTAAATGAATTCATTCCAAGAGTTTCAATAAAGAATTTGAAGATCCAAACGTTTGCGATTGGAGCAAAGATAAATGGAATGAAGAAGATTGGATTCAAAACAAGAGGTGCACCAAACAAGATTGGTTCATTTACACCAAAGAAAGTTGGAACTACTGAAGCGCGTCCGATTGCACGGTTACGTTTAGATTTTGTTAACCACATGAACATGAATGGAACAACCAGTGTCGCACCAGTACCACCCATGGTAACGATAAACATTTGTGTACCAGAAGTAAGAATCTTGTCAGCGTGCATACCTTGTTGGAGAAGGTTCAAGTTGACTTCGGCATTGGCATAGGTAATAGCTGCGATAGCTGGTTCAACGATAGATGGACCATGGATACCAACAAACCAGAAGAAAGCAAAGGCACCAAAGATAATCGTAATACCTAGATAACCATCAGCAGCAGAGAATAATGGTGCAAAGAATTTACCGATTGATTCAGCTACGCTTGCACCAACAAAATGACGAGCTAGTAAATCAAGAGCATAAAGTGAAACAACTGAGAGAGTGAATGGAATCACATCTTTAAAGACTTGTGAGATATTTGGTGGAACTTCGTCAGGCATACGAATAGTGACGTTGTTCTTAACACAAACCTTATAGATTGCTACGGTAACAAAGGCTGCAAGGAAGGCTGAAAGCAAACCTTTTGTCCCCAAGAATCCAGTAGCTAGACCATTTTCGATAGGATCAGCTGCCAACATCAACAAACCAACAATCGCTGCTAACAGTGTTGACATATAGTTGATTTGATTGGTTTTCTCCATGCTACGGTTTACTGAGTCAGTCAATGACTTAGCTGTTGTACCAGCTACCAAGAGAGCTAGAATCCCCATTGAATAGCTGTAAGGTTTCATCAGAAAGGCTACAACTTCATCAGACCATTTAAAGCCCCATGAGTTTGGTACAAAGGCGATTAAGATAAAGATACTTGAGAAGAGAATAACAGGCATACCTGCAATGAAACCATCACGAATAGCACGAAGATAGATATTACGAGATAATTTCTCAAAGAAAGGCTTTCCTTTCTCGATAAATGCAATTAGTTTGTTCATTATTTAACTCCTCTCTTATAAAGTTCGATTAAGTGGTGCATCAAATCTTTTAACAAGACAGTTGTCATCAAGTGGTCTTGGCCATGCATCATGGTCACACTATACGCTAAGTCCTCACCAGAAGCTTCCTTAGTCAATAGACTTGTTTGCGCGTGGTGTGCCTCTGCGATACAGCTACCAGCTTCCTCTACCAGAGCGTCCGCTTTTTCAAAATCACCAGCTTCAGCAGCTTTCAAGGCTTCCAATAGTTTTGAACGAGCGTCGCCAGCATAGGCTACGATTTCAAAACCTAACAATGTTACTTCTTCTCTATTCATGATAGAATTCTCCTTATATATTTTTAATTAAATTTTTATGACAATAAACGTTGGATATGTAGAACTAGATAAACTCGTTCACTTTTATACAAATCAAGACCCGTATGTTGCGTAATCACATCATAGATTTTGGAACCAATCTCGAACGCTTTTGGATAGGATCGTTTGATGTGGTCTTCCATATCCAGAAGTGATTGGTTATCATCTCTAGATCTGTCTAAATAATCCAAGAAATAATTCAAATGAATCATAAAGCGATCATAGAAATGGTTATTCTCTTTAGTTCGTTGAATTGCATAGTCCGTTAAAACTTCTTCAACATTCCTGAGAATTTCTTTCCTCTTATCAATCGACTCCACAAGTTCCACTTCATTTTCACCTTCGGCATTAATGAAATGATAAGCAATCCGAATAATTTCGTCCTCAGGAAAATGATCTGCTAGCTTCTGACGGTAAATTTCAAATGCTTCATTTGCGATTTGAAAAGCGACAGGATACTTAGTGGAAATATCTGGCAGATTACTATCCTTGTACCTTCCTTGTGCTAGAGCTTGGTAAGAACAGTAAATATGATCTGTCAAGGTTACATAGAGATACTCTTGAATCGGATAATGATATTTCTTTGATAGCTTATCAATGATTTCATAAGTCACTGTGATAAAATCAAGCGGAACATCTTTGAGGAGAGCCATAAAGTTTTCTCTTGACTCTTCGGTCTTCATCCGAAAGATTTTCTCAATCTGATGTTCAGCAATCAAATCCCCTTTCTTCTTTCCAAATGTAATCCCCTTACCAATCACAATCACTTCTTCTCCTTTATCATTTCTGACAAGCGAGACATTGTGATTCATTGGATTTAGAATTCGATACATGTCAACCTCCTTTTATATCTTAAAGGTATATTAGTACAAAAAATGACCACAAATGAACTAGAAAATCAGCCGATTTCTAATTCACCTGTGATCATGCCTAATATTACTTAGTAACACTCACCTTGTATTAACTTGTGATTTAAGTATAGCACAAGTAAGTTGTTTTGTAAACCTTTACATAGAACTTTTTTTTAAAAATTTTTTAGATTCATGTTCCTAACCCAGGAGGACTTGCTTACACGCGTTCTTTCCATGAAGTTGCTGTTGTTTGAAGAACTTTATTGAGCTCATCAATGTTTTCAAATCCAGTTGTGCGAAGCCATTCGCGAGCTGCTGCTTCGCCATCTTTGATGTAAGCTTCAACTGATCCAGCCCATGTAGCACGGCCACAAAGAACTCCGTTAAAGTTTGCACCTGATTCATGAGCAAATACAAGAGTATCTTGGAAGAGTTTAGCTGATACACCTGCACTCAAGTAGATGTATGGCAAGTTAGTTGCTTCATCTTGTGCTTTGAAGAAGGCTGCTGCTTCTTCACGTGTGTAAACCACTTCACCCTCAGCGAAGCCTTCAACATATTTAATGTTAACAGGAACTTCTACTTTCAAGACATCAATGTTAAAGCGTGGGTCTGAGAAGACTTTCATAGCACCGATAACTTTGTGTGGTTTTACTTTAGCGTATTCTACAGAACCTGCGTCCGCAATTTTTTCATCGTAAGCAAGAATTTCAAGGAAGAATGGGATATCTTCAGCCACACATTCAGAACCGATACGTTCGATGTAAGCTTGTTTTTCTTGGTTGAGTTCGTCTGAGCTATCTACATCATAGTAAAGCAAGAATTTAACTGCATCTGCACCTTCTTCTTTAATACGTTTTGCAGACCAAACATCCAAGCAGTCTGGCAAGCGTTTTGTGCTTGTTGTGTCATAACCTGTTTTTTCATAAGCAAGGAGAAGACCAGCTTTTTCATCAAGAGCTTTAGTTGCTGGAAGTCCATATTCAGGATCAAGAAGCATAGATGAAGCGTATTTAGTCAATTCATCTGCTACCAAAACTTTAAGTTCTTCCATTTGAGCCACTGTCGGTTCTTCTGTTTGGTGTTGAGCCATGAGGCGTTTCAACGCACCGCGTTGGTCAAATGCAAGAGCTGAGATGATACCATTTTCATCAGAAAGTTTTTCTAAGCGTGCACGTTTTTGTTCTGTTAAAGTCATTTTATACCTCTTTTACTATTAATTGATCATATAGAGCCTGATAATTGGCCATGTTGACATGACCAGTCATTTTTTCTTGAGCATTGAGCATACCAAGGACATTTGCCTTGATGAGTAATTCTGCATCCGATTCTTTATGAAGAAGTCCTGAAGAAATCCCTGCTACAGTAGAATCTCCAGAGCCAACAGGGTTGACTACCTGAATTCTAGGAATATCTACCTTGTAGAAAGTGTCGCCATGTTTGGCAAAAGCACCGTTGGCACCAAGTGAAACGATAATCCATTCAATACCTGCAAACAAAGGTTCTTGAAGGACTTCTTTTAACTCCTCCAAATCCTCAGAAACTTCTCTTCCAAGAAGTTGAGACAATTCCTCATTATTTGGTTTGATGACTGTTGGTTTATGTGGTGATTCAAGAACCGCCTGAAGAGCCGCACCAGAACAGTCCAAGACAACAGGCTTGCCAGCTTGATTAGCAAGTTCTACCAAGCTAGCATAGTAATCAACTGGAAGACCAGCTGGTAGACTACCTGAGATAGCTACTACTTCAACTGACTCCAAGAGTTTTTTGAAATGTTCCAAAAAGCCTTGACCTTCCTGTTCCAATACTTCAGGACCTTTTTCAAGAACTTCTGTTTGGTTGTCTCCGTGAAGAATAGCGATACAGTTACGAGTTTCTCCCTGAATTGAGAAGAAATCTTTCTTTACTTGATCATCTATATGCTCAACCAAAAACTCACCAAGTTTGCCACCCACTAAACCAGTAGCAAGAACAGAATCCCCAAATTCTGAAAGTACTCGGGTAACATTGAGGCCTTTACCACCAGCCGTTTTGGTTACATCCACCACACGATTGACAGTATCAATCTTCAACTCATCCAAGGGATAGGAAATATCAATGGATGGGTTCATTGTGACTGTTAAAATCATAGGTCACCTCTTAGTCGTGGTATTCTCCGCGATCCCATTTTTCAAGGAATTCAGTGAAGAAGTTTGCGTCTGTTTGTTGAGCATTGTGACTTTCAAGGTGTTCAATTTTCGCAATCAATTTTTTGTTTTCTTCAGATGGTTTGTATTCAGCATGGATGAAAGCTTCAATGATGTCACACATGAGCAATTCACCAGTAATCTTACCACCAAAACCGATAACGTTGGCGTTCAATTGTTCTTTAGCATAAAGGGCTGTTGTCATATCACGAACCAAGGCAGAACGAACACCAGGAACTTTATTTACAGCGTTATTGATACCAACACCAGTACCACAGATACATACCCCAAGATCAGCTTGACCGCTAGTTACAGCTTCCCCTACTTTTTTACCAAAGATTGGGTAGTGAGTACGTGTATGGTCATATGTACCAAAGTCAATGACTTCATATCCTTTTGATTTCAAAAATTCTGAAACCGCCATTTTTTCATCTGTTACGATGTGGTCACATCCAATTGCAATTCTCATTAGTTATTCCCTCCGATTAATTATATAAATCTAATATCATTTATCCCTACTCAAGAAAAATCAAGATTAGCTTAGGAAGCGAGCTGCAAGCATAACTGAGGTTAGCTAAAGTGAGCTGACAACAGATTATCTTGATTTTTGAAGAGTATTAGCACATTTTGTTCAACATGTCGACACGAATTTGGTGACGTCCACCATCGTATTTACCGTTAACAAATCCTTTAGCGATGTTTTTAGCCAATTCATCACCGACAAGTTGTGCACCCATAGTGATCATACGTGAGTTGTTGTGTCCACGAGTCATATAAGCTGAACGTTCGTCAGATACTTCTGCAGCAACCATTCCTTTGATCTTAGTTGCAACCATGAATGGACCAGCTCCATAAGCATCAATCACGATACCAAGGTTTTGTTCTTCTTTGTTTACTTCTGCAGCAACAGCAAGAGTCACATCAACAAAGTCTTGACCTTCAGCTGTAACATCCACAACGTGGAAGTTTTCTTTTTCCAAGAAGTCTTTCACAACTTCTTTCAATCTCAAACCTGCAGCATCTGCACCGATAACAATAGACATATTGTATACTCCTTTTTATTTTTCTAGGCTAATAAAACCTTTTATAGTTAGCAGTTTATACTCTTCGAAAATCAAATTCAAACCGAGTCAACGTCGCCTTGCCGTACTCAAGTACAGCCTGCGGCTAGTTTCCTAGTTTGCTCTTTAATTTTCATTGAGTATTACCTACAAAAAGCTTTCTAGCAGTTTATTGACAAATTGGATTGAATGAGATGAATGACACCTTATTCAAGTTTAGGAAACCAGCTTCCTAGAAATAATCTTTCTCTACGAAAGAGAATATAACAAGTGATTGTTTGTTTGTGACAAACATCATTTGTTGCTTACAAACATAATATACTCCTATTTCTTAAAAAAGTCAACAATTAATGTTTGTTTTTGTGTTTTTTTAATTAAAAAATTTCGATATCAAAACCAATTTGATCTACTTGAGCAGGTTCTAGGAGACGAACATTCTTCTTATCTTCTAGATGATCTCCTTCTTCAAGGGATGTTGACAAGCCAGACCATGGTTCAAAAGCAATGAAAGGTCCTTTATTCAAAGTTGACCATATAATGAGGTTTGGAAACTCTGCAAAACGAACTTTCAATCCCTTATCATGTTTACGAGAACGAAGGGCAATTGTTCTAGATTGCAATTCATCTAAGGTGACTGCATCAGTGCTGAAAAGATCATAGCTGAGGTCTAATTCTTTTTGACCTTCTAGCCATGGACTTCTATCTTGAAAATCAAGCATACCTGTTTCTGGGAAAGGACGTGGAACAGAGCAAGTCTCTTCTTTTTCAAACTCTAGATAATAATCTTCATAGACTTCATCATCAAGCAGAGGACAATTAAATCCTGGATGTCCACCAATAAAGTAAGGCATGACCTTGCTAATTTCTTTATTAAATATTTTGTATTGAGTCCGTACTGTCTTTCCAGTAAGGATATAAGTGATTTCTAAGCGGAAATGATAAGGGTAGTTCTGATAGCTATTCTCATCGTCTTCAATTGCAAAAGTTACACTATTATCTGTCTGTTCAACTAATTCAAATTCTTTCTTACGAACCAAACCATGACGAGGAATCTTTCCTTTGATTTCTTGTCCATTATCATCTATATAAAGTGCTGTATCCTCTCTCAATGAACCACAAATGGGGAAGAGAACAGGAGCTTGTCCACTCCAATAAGTAGCATCTCCTTGCCACAAATACTCAACTCCCTCGGCATCTTTTATAGAAGAAAGAGCCCCACCAAAACTGTTAAATTCAACTCTTAATTGTTCTGATTTTAATTCAATTACCATTATTTTCTCCGATTTCTTGATAGTTTATAAAAAACTAGGCTGTCACTCCTAATGGATGTCGACAACCTAGCTTTAACAATTTACATTTTATAGGAGCGCATTATTTTGCTTTTGCTGCGTACTCTTCGTTACGTTTGATCATTTGTTTTCTGTACCATGCAAAGATACCGATATAGAATACAAGGAAGACTACAGCACCAAGGATTGCTTTGATATCACCAGTTGTAGTGTTACCAATTGTCCAACCAAGAAGTTTTTCGATTGGTCCTTCAAGAGTTGAGTGAGTAATCAATTGAGTTTGGCTCACACCTTCTGGGAATGCACCTACACCTTTAGCAAGTTCTGTTGCAAATGGAGCGATAAGTGTACCTGAAAGAAGGAAGAGTGGCAACAAGAGTGTTCCGAAGATAATCATACGGAGCAATTTACCACGTGTTACAACCAAGAGAGCTGGAGTAACACCCATAGCGATGATACCTGCAAGTGGCAAGATACCATTTCCGACGTTTGAAAGAAGCACAGCTTCAACCAACATGATTGGTGCAAGTACGTTTGCACAAGCCCAAACTTCAGCACGACCAGCGATGAAAGGCCAGTCAAGACCGATGTTGAATTTACGTCCTTGAAGACGTTTAGTAGCAACGTTTGTAATACCTTGTGAAAGTGGCTCTACGGCAGCGATGAACCATGAACCGATAAGTGAGAAGAGTTCCAAAGACACACCAGCTGTCAAACCAAGAGACAACCAACCTTTAATAACTAATTGCCAGTTTGCTGCATCTTCTACGCCAGCAACTGGATGTGGAGTACCCATCAAACCGATAACGATACCAAGGATGAAACCGATGAAGAATTTAGATCCCCAGAAACCGATTTTCTTGTTCAATTTAGCAGCATCAAAGTCATATTTATCAAGACCTGGGAAGAATTTTTCAAAAATCTTATCCAAAACCATGATAACTGGGTTCATCATGTAGTTCATGTGAGTTGAAGTCATTGGTGATGAACTTGGTGCGTTAAGAAGGTCATCAAATGTAGGTTTCATCAAATCAGAGTTGATGATTTTAAGAACACCTACAAGGACAACTGCTGCAGTGGCGATGAAGAGTGAAACCCCTTGGCTTACACCGTTGTTGTCTGCATACCATTTAATCAAAAGACCTGTGATAGACAAGTGCCAGATATCGAAGATATCAACGTCAAGTGTATCAGTTTTCTTCATAGCAAGCATCACTACATTGACAATCAACATGATGAGCAAGAAGTAAAGTGTCCAAGCAGATCCCCAAGTGATTGTAGCAAGTGGTGCCCAACCAACGTCAGTGATGTTCAATTGAATACCAGTATTTTCAACGAATTTTGCAAGTGATGCTGAGAAAGCACCATTCAGCATACCGATGATAGCACCGATACCAGTAAGAGCGATGGCAAGTTTGATACCACCTTCAAGTGCTTTGGAGAATTTCACTCCAAAAAGTAGAGCCAATACTGTCAAAATGATCAGCATGATGATTGGCCCACCCATATCCAAGATAGGTTTGAACAGCTTATTGGCTAGTTCGATAATGACATCCATAATAGTTCCTCCCTTTTTATAGTTATATGAATGTTAACAAATTAAAATTAGCTTAACCCGTGTTCTTTGATAGCTGCTTCAATATTATCAAATACTGGAGCACTCATTGCTGGGATACGGAATAAGATTGGTCCAGCTTCGATAACTGGAATACCTGGGTCAAAACCAAGATCTGTTGCAGCAATTGGTGTAAAAATGTCATAACCTTTGATAAGGTCTTCATTAACGTCTTTTACCATAACTGCATCACAGTGAACATCAAAACCGCGGTTTGAAAGTTCTTCTTCAAGAGCACTTTTAATTTGGTGGCTTGAGTTAACACCTGCACCGCAGGCAGCAAGAATTTTAATCATATGGATTTCCTCCGATTTAATATTTTTAATAGACAAAATTAAGCAATTGCTTCAGCAATATAAGCATAGAGGGCTTCTGGTTCAGAAATTTTTGATAGGTCTTCAAGATGACTATTTCCAGTAAAGAAGTCCATCAACTGAGCAAGAATGTTCGTTTGACTTGAACTTGAGTTATTAATGATAAAGAAGAGCAAGGATACTTCTACTTCCTTATCTGGCGCAATCATATTGTGGAAAGTCACTGGTTTTTCTAATCGAACGACCACAACTTTTTCGGCTAGATTATGAACAATATCTGTGTGAGGAATAGCCACATTCGGCAAATCCTTACCCAAAAATTCCATATCTAGGCCAGTTGGAAATGACTTTTCACGCGTGATCAAGGCTTCACGATAAGTTGGAGTTACGATTTCTCGTTCTTCCAATAAAGTAGCAACCTGATCAAAGAGATGTTCTTGATTATCCGCTTCTAAGCAAAACACAAGGTTTTTGTCAAAGAAATGATCTAATCCCATAAGGTTTTCCCTTCTTTCCATTAACTTTATGCTATAAGTATAACACTATATGAAATCGTTGTCAATAATTTTTTGTTGTTTTTTTGTCCTTTTTTTTGATTATTTTGTTTATTTTTTATCTTTATAAGCAAAACAAACATTTAAAACAAACACTTTAAACGATTTAATCCTATTATAAATGCAAAAAAACAGGCCTATTTAAGCCTGTTTTACTATTGATTCTTATGTAAGTTTCCTGTGAACAAGAAAAACAATTATGATAACTTATTCTTCATCCATGCTCAAGACGCTAAGGAAGGCTTCTTGTGGAACTTCTACTGATCCGATAGCTTTCATGCGTTTCTTACCAGCTTTTTGTTTTTCAAGGAGTTTGCGTTTACGAGAAACGTCACCACCATAACATTTAGCAAGTACGTTCTTACGAAGGGCCTTGATATCAGTACGAGCGACAATCTTCTGTCCAATAGCTGCTTGAATTGGCACCTCAAATTGTTGGCGAGGGATGATTTTCTTAAGCTTATCAACGATGAGTTTTCCGCGTTCGTAGGCAAAGTCCTTGTGAACGATAAAGCTGAGGGCATCCACCTTGTCTCCGTTGAGAAGGATATCCATTTTCACCAGCTTAGATGGGCGATACTCTGACAATTCGTAGTCAAAGCTTGCATAACCACGTGTCGAAGACTTAAGCTTATCAAAGAAGTCAAAAACAATTTCAGCAAGAGGAATTTGATAGATAACATTGACACGGTTATCATCAATATAGTCCATAGTCACAAAGTCACCACGCTTGCGCTGAGCTAGCTCCATCACTGCTCCAACAAACTCTTGCGGTACCATGATTTGCGCTTTAACATAAGGCTCTTCAATAGTCGCAATCTTAGTTGGGTCTGGAAACTCAGATGGGTTAGACACATCCATAGACTCACCGTCGGTCAAATTAACTTTGTAAATAACAGACGGAGCTGTCATAATGAGGTCGATATTGAACTCACGTTCCAAACGCTCTTGGATAACATCCATATGGAGAAGTCCAAGGAAACCACAACGGAAACCAAATCCAAGTGCCTGAGATGTTTCTGGTTCAAACTGAAGACTAGCATCATTCAGTTGTAATTTTTCAAGGGCTTCACGTAGGTCATTGTACTTGTTTGACTCGATAGGATATAGACCAGCAAAGACCATAGGATTCATCTGCTTGTAACCATGTAATGGCTCAGCCGCAGGATTGGTTGCCAAAGTAACAGTATCACCCACACGAGTGTCCTGAACCGTCTTGATAGAAGCTGCAATATAACCAACGTCACCAGTCGCAAGGAAATCACGACCAACTGCCTTGGGTGTAAAGATACCGACTTCCGTAACATCAAAAGTCTTGCCATTGCTCATAAGCTGAATCTTATCGCCAGGTTTGACCACCCCATCCATGACACGCACTTGGAGAATAACCCCACGGTAGGCATCGTAAACAGAGTCGAAAATCAAAGCCTTAAGTGGCGCCGTCACATCACCCGTTGGTGCTGGTACTTTTTCTACGATTTGCTCGAGGATTTCTTCGATACCAATACCAGCTTTAGCTGATGCTAAGACTGCTTCGCTGGCATCTAAACCAATGACATCTTCAATCTCTGTACGCACGCGCTCAGGGTCTGCAGCTGGTAGGTCAATTTTGTTAATGACAGGCATGATTTCCAAATCGTTGTCCAAGGCTAGATAAACATTGGCAAGGGTTTGAGCCTCAATCCCTTGAGCAGCATCGACCACCAAAATAGCACCCTCACAAGCAGCTAGCGAACGTGAAACTTCATAAGTGAAGTCAACGTGCCCCGGCGTGTCAATCAAGTGAAAAATATAAGTTTCTCCATCTTTTGCAGTGTAATTCAGTTCGATGGCATTCAACTTAATGGTAATCCCACGTTCCCGTTCTAGATCCATGCTATCCAAAAGCTGAGCTTGCATTTCACGACTTGAAACCGTCTCTGTTTTTTCCAAAATGCGGTCTGCTAGAGTCGACTTTCCATGGTCAATATGGGCGATAATAGAGAAGTTACGGATCTTCTCCTGTCGTTTTTTCAATTCTTCTAAGTTCATGATTCTCTTCCTTTCAGGGTATCTATTTATTATAAATTGTTTTTGACATTTTGACAAGACCATACCCTGCTAGGAGTACTAATCTTCAGCGACAAAGCCGTCATTCTCAATAAAGTGATGTTCTGTCATTCCTTGGTCAGTAAAGACAATCCCGTGAAGGACACCACCATAAACAGCTCCTCCGTCCATTCCAATCTTGCCATCTTCTGTAGTCCAAAGCTCAGCTGTACCTCGCTCTTGCTTTAACAAACCATAGACCGGTGTATGGCCAAAGACAATGATTTTTCCAGTATAATTTTCGGCTTCGTGGAATGGTTTTCTAAGCCAAACTTTTTTATAATCTGTGGTTTCATGCCAGTCATCCAAGGTCAAATCAATACCTGCATGAACAAAGATATACTTGTCTGTCTCTACCACAAACGGCATTTGACGAATAAATTCGACCAAGTCTGCCGCTTCAGTAGCAACACGCTTGGCATCCTCAACTCCATCAACTGGTGCATCCAAGGGACGACCTAGGATAGAGTTAATGGTT
Organism: Streptococcus mitis; assembly: GCF_946188615.1. Classification (GTDB taxonomy): domain Bacteria; phylum Bacillota; class Bacilli; order Lactobacillales; family Streptococcaceae; genus Streptococcus; species Streptococcus mitis_BZ. Next base: position 60,095 of record NZ_CAMHVK010000001.1, on the reverse strand, counting down.
GTATCTCCACCATTGCGACGATAATGGTCATAGCTTTCTTCTGGGTTATCGAGCCATGTCAAAAACATATACTCGTGGTTCCCTGACAAACAGATAGCCCCTTGATTGTCCACCAAGTCCTTAACCATCTCTAGGACACGGCGACTATCTTCGCCACGGTCAATCAAGTCCCCTAGAAAGAGCAACTGGGTCTGACCATCCCATGTTTTGAGAAGGTCTTCCAGCATCCCAGCTTTTCCATGAACATCTCCAATTACATAATAGTCTGTCATCTTATTTCTCCCTGTTTCTCAACAATTCTCTGGCTTGCGTCAGGGCTGCTTCCGTCACATCATCACCAGCCAACATCTTGGCAACTTCCTCCACTCTCTCTTCAACCGTCAAGAGACGAACAGTCGAAACTGTTGAATGGTCATTGCTAATCTTCTCAATAAAGAATTGATAATCCGCAATCGCAATCACTTGTGGTAAATGGGAAATAGCTAGAACCTGCCCATGCTGACCAATTTTATGAATCTTCTGTGCAATAGCTTGGGCAACACGACCTGAAACTCCCGTATCCACTTCATCAAAGACAATACTCGTCTTACCTTCTTTACGTGAAAAGGCAGACTTAATGGCTAGCATGAGACGAGATAATTCCCCACCAGATGCAACCTTGACCAAGGGTTTAAAATCTTCGCCAGGGTTGGTTGAAATATAAAACTCAACCATTTCATTTCCCTCACGACTGAATTTGCCCTTGCTAAAACGAACCTGAAACTGAGCTTTTTCCATATAGAGGTCTTGCAGTTCTTGTTTAATCTCAGCTTCAAGCTGCTGAGCCAAGTCATGACGAGCAGAGGCAAGCTGACCTGCCAAATCGACAAGATTAACTTCCAATTTCTTGAGCTCTGCTTCCATGTCCTCCTCAGACGAAAGGTTATTGCCTGTCAAGAGATTGTATTCTTCTGTAATCTTAGCAAAATAAAGCAAGACATCGTCTACAGTCCCACCATACTTACGGGTAATGGTATGAAGGAGGTCCAAGCGATTCTCGACCTGCATGAGGCGATTGCCATCAAAATCAAGGTCCTCAATGATTGCTTCCAAACGTTTGCTAATGTCTTCTAAGACATAGTAGGTCTCAGACAGTGAGCTTGAAATTTCACGGTATTCAGGGTCATACTCTTCGACACTTTCCATATCATTCATGGCTGAACGAACATTGGCCAGACTTGAAAAGTCTTCATTGTCCAACATACTATAGGCATTAGTCAGTGTATCCGCAATATTTTTATGATTGAGAAGTTTATCACGCTCTTGATTGAGAGCCAGATCTTCTCCAGCCTGCAAGTTTGCTGCCTCAATCTCTGCCATTTGAAATTCCAACATTTCAATACGAGACTTGTGTTCCTGTTGGTTTTTCTTGACTTCCAAAACCTGCTTACGCATTTTACGGTAGGCATCAAAACTCGTTTGATAGGTTTCTTTTAGGTCCCAAAAGGCTGTATCACCAAATTCATCCAACATCTGGATATGAAGTTGAGGACGCATTAACTCTTCTTGGTCATGCTGACCATGAATATCTACTAAATGTTGTCCAATAGCACGCAAAACAGACAGATTAACCATCTGGCCATTGACACGACTAATACTACGACCATTTTGCAAGATTTCTCGACGGATGATAATTTCATCACCCATTTCCAAACCTTGCTCATCAAAAATTTCCTGTAAAAGGCGACTATTCTCAACTGAGAAAAGCCCCTCAATCTCTGCCTTTGGCGCACCATGACGAATAATATCTGTCGTCGCACGAGCTCCCAACATCATATTCATGGCATCAATGATAATCGACTTCCCTGCACCCGTTTCACCAGTCAGGACAGTCATTCCCTTTTCAAAATTGAGGGAAATAGCCTCAATAATGGCAAAGTTTTTTATCGAAATTTCAAGTAACATATAGACCTACCAATTTTTTACTTGTTCAAAGATTTCCTCAGCTAGACTTTCACTTCTGGCAATGACTAAAATCGAACTATCATCAGCCAAACAGCTAAAAATCTTATCCGCAAAAGTCTCGATTAACTGAGCTTTTACAAAAGCAGTATTTCCTGGGATGACTTGGAGATTAATCATCTTATCCATCAATTCAGCCGATTCGATATTGTCTTCAGCCAGTTGCAAACTTTTTACGATTGATTTTGGCAATTCATAGACATAGGTGTTGTCTCTCAAAGGAATTTTGACAATGCCTAACTCTTTGATATCTCGTGATACTGTTGCTTGAGTGGCAGTGATTCCTGCCTCTTTCAAATGTTCTACGATTTCTTCTTGCGTACCGATTTGATAATCTGTCACAAATCGTCTAATTTTTTCAAGTCTCTCTTTTTTATTCATTTTTAAATTGACTATGCGCCCTCTCTACTACTTCTTCAATCTCAGCAAGAACCTGATTGCTTGCTGACTCTTCTTTTTTCAAATACGCTAAAAACTCAATATTTCCATGACCACCTTGGATGGGAGAAAAATCCAAACCAAGGACTGAAAAACCTTCCTCTACTGCCATAGCTGTGACAGATTCAAGGACATTCTGATGAATCTTAGCATCTCGAATAATTCCATTTTTCCCGATTTGCTCACGTCCTGCTTCAAACTGAGGCTTAACTAGAGCCACGACCTGACCTTGATCTGACAAGACACGGTGCAAGGCTGGCAGAATCAGACTGAGGGAAATGAAACTCACATCAATACTGGCAAAGCTCGGTTCCTTTTCGAAATCAGTCTTTTCAGCATAGCGGAAATTGAATTGCTCCATACTGACAACCCGCGGGTCTTGGCGTAATTTCCAAGCCAACTGATTGGTGCCGACATCGACTGCAAAGACTAACTCAGCACCATTCTGTAACATGACGTCGGTAAAACCTCCAGTAGAGGCTCCAATATCAATCGTTGTAGCTCCTTCCACTGACAAATCAAAGACCTCCAAGGCCTTCTCCAATTTCAAGCCACCACGACTCACATACTTGAGTTTTTCACCCTTGAGTTTTAGCTCGGTGTCGTCTGAGATTTTCTCTCCTGGTTTATCAAACCGTTCTCCATTAAGGACTGCTACGACTAGACCAGCCATAACACCGCGCTTGGCCTGCTCTCTCGTTTCAAACAAGCCCTGTTTATAAGCTAGTACATCCACTCTTTCCTTAGCCATTGATTCTCAAACTTTCTACTACACTTACAATCGATCCTATATCAAAAGGGACCTGCTGGGCAATTTCTTCTAATTTGGCATTAGCTTGATCCAGAGTTTGGTTACAAAAGGCAATAGCCTCTTCCAAGCCCAACAAGGCTGGATAGGTTGACTTTTCTGCCTGCAAGTCCTTTTGTGGTGTCTTGCCGATTTCCTCAAAACTAGCTGTCACATCCAACACATCGTCTCTGACCTGAAAAGCAAGCCCAATCAATTCACCTACAGTTTTCAGCTTTGCCTGCATCTCAGGTGCCAATTCGGCTATAATAGCAGCTGCTTGGAAGGGATAAGCTAATAGTTTTCCAGTCTTATTAGCATGAATGGTCTGGAGTTCTTCTAAAGACAAATGCTGGTGTTCGCCTTCCATATCCAAAACTTGCCCTGCAACCATTCCCAGACTACCTGAAGCAAAGGATAAGTTAGCAATCAAGTCCACCTTGATCTGACTTGGCAAATCTGCCTGCGCTATCAAGGCATAAGGATCTAGGAACAAGGCATCTCCAGCCAAAATGGCCATAGCTTCACCGAATTTCTTATGGTTGGTCAAACGCCCTCGACGATAATCATCATCATCCATGGCAGGAAGATCATCGTGAATCAAGCTCCCTGTATGAATCATCTCCAAAGCCGCAGCCACCTGCGCATGTGCTGGTTTAATAGCCACCTGCAAGGCTTCCAAAACTTCTAACAAGAGAAAAGGACGAATACGCTTGCCACCAGCATGAATGGAATAGAGAACAGACTCTCGCAAACTAGAGGCAAACTGCTGGTCTCCATAAAAGTCTTCCAAGGCCGACTCGACAAGAGCTAATTTTTCTTGCTTTTTCATTCAAAATCACTTTCTGTTCCATCTTCTTGCATGACCTTAACTAAGGTCTTTTCAGCCTTGTCCAGCGTCGCTTGGAGTTCTTTTGACAAGACCATACCCTTTTGAAAGGCAGCAATCGCATCTTCCAGAGCAATTTCACCATTTTCCAAACTTTGAACAATGGTCTCCAGTTCTGCTAGATTTTCCTCAAATTTCTTTTGTTTTGACATCTTTAACCTCTAATTCTACTCGACCATCTCGCATCAAAAGCGTCACTTGGTCTTTTTTCTTCAAACTCTCAACCGAATCTACAACGGACTCTTCTTTTTTGACAATAGCATAGCCACGCGCCACGATACGACTGGTATCCAACATCAGTAAGGCTTCTGAAAGTCGCTTCACTTCAGCAACCTTGGCATCATAAACCAACGCCATTTGGCTACGTAGGAGTTTGTCCAACTGGCTTAAGCGGTCTTGATAGCGCTGGATTTTGGTAACAGGTGACAATTGGACCAGTTGATGCGTCCTTGCTTGTACTAGCTGTTTGTTATCAGAAATCCGTGTACGTAAACTTTGTTTTAAGCGCAGTTGTAGTTGATCCAAGCGTTGCAAATAGCCATCATACAAGCGCTCTGGCTGTCTAAAGATAACAGACTGACTGCATTTTTTCAAAGCTTCTTGTTTCTTAGATAGGACATTTCGGACTGCCGTTGCCATTCGTTTTTCCTGATTTTGCAAATGTGCTAACACATCCAACTTGGTCACAGGTGTTGCTAGTTCAGCTGCCGCCGTTGGCGTCGCAGCCCGTCTATCTGCCACAAAATCTGCCAAGGTTACATCTGTCTCATGCCCCACACTAGAGATAACTGGCAAACGAGATTCAAAAATAGCTCGTACTACAATTTCTTCGTTAAAGGCCCAGAGATCCTCGATAGAACCTCCACCACGACCAATAATGAGCAAATCCAAATCGTCCCGTTGATTGGCACGCGCAATATTTCGAGCAATTTCCTCCGCAGAGCCTTCACCTTGCACCTTGGTCGGATAGAGAAGAATGTCGACACCTGGAAATCGCCTGCTGACGGTCGTGATAATATCTCGAATAACGGCTCCACTGCGACTGGTCACTACACCAATTCTCTTAGAAAATTGGGGCAGAGGTTGCTTGAAGCGTTCTTGAAACAGGCCTTCTTCTGTCAATTTTTTCTTGAGTTGCTCAAACTGAATCGCAAGCGCACCAACTCCATCAGGCTCTGCCTTTTCAATGATGATGGAGTAGCTACCACTTGGTTCATAGACCTGCACACGCCCAATCACATTGATCTTCATTCCTTCTTCCAGGTCAAAACCTAATTTCTGATAAATCCCAGACCAAATAGTCGCTTGAATAACTGCATGGTCATCTTTTAGGGAGAAATATTGGTGAGTAGGTCGTTTACGAAAGTTGGAAACTTGACCAGTTAAATAGACCCGTTCCAAGTAAGGGTCTTTATCGAATTTCATTTTCAGATACTTGGTCAAAGTTGTTACCGATAAATACTTTTCCATCTCCACCTACTATTCATTTTCTTGCTCTTTCATGGGTATTATTATACCAAAAATATGCCTAAAAATCTCCATTTATGTACCATTATGAGGGAAAAATAGAAAAAGGAGGCAAAGCCTCCACATCTGATTATTTGCTATTTCGAGCTTCTTCCAAAATCTTTTCAATCTTGGTCGTCAACAGGTCGATAGCCACTGTATTGCTGACTCCCTCAGGAATGACGATATCGGCATAACGCTTGGTTGGCTCGATAAACTGATGGTACATGGGCTTGACCACACCTAAATACTGGTCAATAACGCTATCAAGGCTACGGCCACGCTCTTCCATATCACGCTTGATCCGACGAATAATGCGCACATCATCGTCTGTATCCACAAAAATCTTGATATCCATCAAATCGCGCAGGCGCTTGTCCTCCAAGACCAAAATCCCCTCAACGATAAAGACATCTTGAGGCTCCTGACGATAGGTCTTGCTACTGCGTGTATGCTCTGTATAGTCATAAGTCGGGATGTCCACCGGACGCCCTGCCAACAATTCCTTAATCTGCTCAATCATCAAGTCTGTATCAAAGGCAAAAGGATGGTCGTAGTTGGTTTTGACACGCTCTTCAAAGGTCAAATGAGACTGATCCTTGTAGTATGAATCATGCTCAATCATGGAAATCTTTTCATCAGGGAAATGCGATAAAATGGCTCTTGAAACACTGGTCTTACCTCCACCAGAACCACCTGTCACTCCGATAATGATTGGTCTATTTTGCATGCTATCCTCCGTTTTTTTATCCGTGGTCTATTCTATCACATTTTTTGCAAAATTTATAGTCTGATTTAGATAGTCTAGGGGAAGAATTCCATCCCCAAACTCCAGTTAGATTAGATAAAAACCTTCCTTGGCTTGTAGAGATTGTCCCGTTTTTCTAGAATGGCTAGCAATTTATCATCTTCAAAGGCAGCTAATTCTTGTTCTGTTTGTTCGAGTTCGACAAAACGACCAAAGCGTACCTCGGTAGCCTCTTCTTGAGTTAGGAAAACTTTGACAAGGTCGCCTGTCCCAATCTCTAGAGGATGGAGAAAGTCTAATTGGCCAGCCTCCACTTTTGCAGCAATTTCTTCCAAGGTAAGAGCATCTTCTAGTTGCAAGCCAGCTGCACTAGTTCGAGTCAGATGAGACATATGGGCCGCATAGCCAAGTTTTTCTCCCAAGTCAACCGATAAGGTACGAATATAGGTTCCCTTGCTACATTTTACACGAAAAGTGAATCGTGCGAGGTGATCCTCATAAGAAATCGGACTTGTTCGTTCAAATTGATAAATAGTCACCTGACGTTCTGGGCGCTCTACTTCCTGTCCAGCACGCGCATACTCATAGAGCTTGCGACCATTGACCTTAACAGCAGAATACATAGGCGGAATCTGGGTAATAGGCCCAGTCAAGCTCGTAATTACTTCATCAACAAGCTTTTCATCCAAGGGCGATAAAACAGGTGTCTCTGCGACCACTTCCCCACTGGCATCCTCAGTCGTCGTGGAATAACCAAGAGTGATTTCTCCCTCATAGACTTTACCCTCATCCTGCATAAACTCGACCATACGTGTCGCCTTGCCAACCGCAATGGGCAAAACACCCACTACATCCGGATCTAAGGTCCCACCATGACCAATCTTCTTGGTTCCCAAAATCTTACGCAGTTTAAAAACCGCATCATGCGAGGTCATCCCCGCTTCTTTTTTTAAGTTGATAATACCGTTCATTTTTGCTTTCTAATTCCCTTTTCACTTTACATCAACATATTCTATCTTAGACAGATTTTAAAACTATATCTGCTCATTCTCCTAAATACTTCCTAGCTTCCTGAACACAAAAGAGTTCTGGATTTTCATGGGCAATGCTTTCAAACAAACTACGAGCACGAGCTTCATCTCCTTTTAGCTGGGCATTGAGAGCTCCGTAATAAGAAAACATGATTCGGGCTAGCTTACTTTCTGGCTCAGTAATGTTAAAGTAGTCGTTCACTTCTTTATTGAACACAATATCTTTTATGGCTTGGGCTTGAGCAACAAGTTTAGCTTTGCCTCCTTTAAAATCTGGTGCCTTGGACAATTGTTCCTCAAAGAAAGCAATATCTTGCACATCTTGGAGATGAATGGAAACTGTTAATAGTTCAAAGCTTGATATTAAAAACGCAGGGGTTCTGAATCTCTTCCAAATTTTTTTCAAATCATATTTGGACATATTTTCCTTGGCAGCTTGAAAATCTCCTTTTAAATAAGCCACTCGACCTTGGATAATTTGGTAATTCTCACGATATGTTGCCCTAAAGGGCTTAATAGATTTTTCTGATTGAACTCTTAACATGTCTTCATATAGCTTAAGATCAATAGAATCGTGTAACACTAGAACAATAACTTTTCTAGATACAAATCTTAAATAAAATACAAAGCCGAGAACTAAAAAGACAATAACTAATAATATGAATCCCAATATTTCCAAATTGCTTTGAAATACTAAGCATACTGCCATCACATCCAAAACAAGTCCAATAATTGAGCAAATTAGAATAGTCCTATCAAGTTGTAAAAGAGTGTTTTCTGTCGCGCTACTTACTATTTTTTCAATTAATTTCATATATTACTCTCATTTCACTGATTCTAAATATTTCTTCGCTTCCTGAACATAAAAGAGTTCTGGTTTTTCATGAGCGATACTTTCAAACAAACTTCGGGCACGAGCATCATCTCCTTTTAACTGAGCATTAAGAGCTCCGTAATAAGAGAACATGATTCGAGCTAATTTATTTTCTGGTTCGGTGGTGTCGAAGTAGCCTGTAACTTCTCCATTGAGTATTTTTGATACTGGTTCAATTAAATCCAACATTCTATTTTTATCAATTCTTTTAATTTTTTCCCAATCATAAGAAACTAAAAGTTTAGAAATTTCATCCGTCTCCCTTAAATGAAGGTATGATAATGATTCTATAAATACGATGTTTAGTTCATAAATACGTTTCAAATTCAATTTAGAACTTTTAACTCTTATTCGTTCAGCATATTGGATTGCCTCACTAAAATTCCCTTGATAGAAAGCACACCTAGCTAAACCCAGATTTAAGGCATTTAAATTCCCTGTTTTATTATCAGGCCGCCTTTCATAAGTTTCAGTTAAAAGAGAAATATATTTTATAAAATTCACTTGCTCGTATAAAATAACTTCTGCAACGTGATTTACTAAAAAATGAGTTATTACAACGATAATAGTCAGTAATGTTAGAAATATGAGCAATAATGTAGTAACGACGGTTGATTTTACGAATAATAAACTAATTGCTGTTGCAATAATTGTCCAACGTAGATAAAATAAAATAAAAACCTCCAGTATACTGCAGATTCGAATTGATGACCAATTCGAGATATTCTTAGAAATATTATCTAACATAAAAAACTCCTATAAAAAATTACAAACTAATTTATATAAACAAACTAGCTAAATGAGCTAGCAAAGTAGCTCCAGCTTTTAAGAAAAATTAATTCAATTTTATCAGCTGACCATGTTCTAATAATTTCTATAGTTCTTTTCATATAACACTCCTGTTTTTAAGATAATCTCACTCCCCCTTCAGTGCTTCAAACTTCGCTTTCATGGTTGGATTTTTACGTGTCAATTTCTTGACAGAGACATCTTCCAGCTTATTATTAGCCAGACGGAGTTGGTTTTCAGATGTTGTTAGGAACTTTTTAACCTCTTCCATCCGTTTTATGGCCTTGTCGATTTCATCGATTGCCTTACCAAAGTTGGTAGAAGCTGAATTATAGTTCTTGGCAAAAGCTAGTTTAAAGGCATCCAAGTCTTCTTCAAAATGCGTAATGTCTATATTTTGCTCCCGAACCAAGGCCAATTCCTGCTTGTATTTTAAGGAATTAAGAGCAGCATTTCGCAAAAGCCCAATCAACTGGACAAAGAATTGAGGACGAACCACATACATCTTTTCATACTCGTGACTAACGTCAACAATCCCTGTGTTAAAGTAGTCATTATCGGCCTCAAGCATAGTCACCAAAACCGCATATTCACAGTTCTTTTCACGACGGTCCTTGTCCAATTCCTTGTAAAAATCTGCATTCTTGTGCTTCTTCTCTGTTCCGTCCGCTTCATTTTTCATTTCAAACATGATGGAAATAATTTCGACCCCATTTTCATCACATTCACGGAAGATAAAGTCCCCTTTGGACCCACGCGCAGAGACCTTGTTATCCTTCTCAAAGTAGGCATTTGGAAAGGCAAAACTGCGGACCTTGTTAAACTCACTCTCTGCATAGTGTTCCAGGCTTTCCCCGATAGCTTTTGTAGATTGTTGAGCTTTGAAATTCTTGTAAAATTCGACTTGTTCACTGGCTGCTTTAAGCTGGGCTTCATAGTTTTGTTTAACAGAAGCAAGAGAAAGCTCGTTTTCTTTTTCTTGTAAAAGAAGCTGATTTTTGACCTGATCTCGTTCTTTTTCTAGGTCAGAAAGGGTCTTTTGCAGTTGATTTTCATGCTCTAAACGCAAGGTAGCTAATTTGTTTTCCAAGGCCTGTACTTCCTTGTCCTTAGCCAATAAAGCCTGATGATTTGTCTGTTCAACCTCTTTCTTGGCCAATTCTTTTTCTGTATCAAAGTTTTGGATTTGATTCTGTAATTGCGCAATTTCTTGATCTTTTTGAGCTAGTTTAGTCTGTTGCTCATTCATAGCTTTTTGCTCAGCCAAGGCCAGTTCCTGCTTCATGCGATCGTGCAATTCCTTATCAAACTCTGTCGTTCTCACTTGGGACAGAAGTTCGGCATACTGACTCTCATTTACTGTAAAGACTTCCCCACAATTGGGACATTTGATTTCGTTCATAACGTTCCTCTTTCTAGACTTCTGTAACCATTATATCATGCCTGAGGAAAAATCAAAAACAGCGAGTCGAAACCCACTGTTTATCTTCTTTTTCTTTAAATTTTTTCCAAGGCCAAGCGCAAATCTTCAATCAAATCCTCTACATTTTCAAGACCGATTGACAAACGAATTTGGTTTGGTGTGACACCTGCTGCTTCTAGATCTTTTTCTGACAATTGACCGTGAGTAGTTGTAGCTGGATGGACAACAAGCGATTTAGCATCTGCAACGTTTGCTAGGTCAGAGAAGATTTCTAAATGATCAATTACCTTGCGGGCTTCTGCCTCCCCACCTTTGACATGGAAGGTAAAGATTGATCCCACACCTTTTGGCAAGTATTTCTCCGCCAAAGCATGGTAAGGACTATCAGCCAATTTTGGATAGTTGACTTTTTCTACCTTAGGATGATTTACAAGAAAATCAACAATTTTCTCTGCATTTTGCACATGGCGTTCCACACGAAGTGAAAGCGTTTCAAGTCCTTGGAGCAAGAGAAAGGCATTAAATGGCGACAAGGCTGCACCTGTATCACGAAGCAATTGAACACGGACAGCGATAATAAAGGCTGCTGCACCCACATCACGAGTATAGCTCAAATTGTGGTAACTTGGATCTTCCTCAACAAATTGAGGGAATTTCCCTGAAGCCGCCCAGTCAAAACGACCGCTATCGACAATCACTCCTCCAATAGTCGTACCATGTCCACCGATAAACTTAGTCGCAGAGTGAATGGCAATATCTACACCGTGAGAAAAGACATTAATCAAGTAAGGTGTGGCAAAGGTATTATCCGAAACGAGTGGAATCTGGTGTTTATGCGCAATCTCAGCCAATTTTTCCAAGTCAGGAATGTTAATCAAGGGGTTGCCCAAGGTTTCAATCAAGACAAGCTTGGTATTGTCATTGATAGCTGCTTCTACTTCCTCCAAATTATCAACATCGACAAAGGTTGTTGTGATACCATAACGAGGAAGGGTTTCCTTCAAGAGATTGAAGGTTCCACCGTAAATAGTTGAGGCTGCTACTACATGGTCACCAGCGTGGGCAAGTGCCAAAATCGTATAAGTCACTGCGGACATACCTGATGCTGTTGCAAGAGCTCCAACACCACCTTCGAGAGCTGCAATTCTTTCTTCAAAGGCAGCTGTTGTAGGGTTGGTGATACGAGTATAAATGTTCCCTGGTTTTCTCAAGGCAAACAAATCTGCACCTTCCTGCGTGTCATCAAAAACAAAAGATGTTGTTTGATAAATCGGCACTGCACGAGACTTGGTAGCTGGATCCACAACTTGACCAGCATGCAGTTGCAAAGTTTCAAATTTAAAATCACGAGTCATAAGGCGACCTCCAAATAGTTTGATTAAGGATATTGTAGCACCTTAAGGTATAGTTTACAAATATTAGCTTTCTATATTTTGATATAAGAAACAGCTATTACCTTATTTTAAAAATGAAAAAAGCACGAATCAATCGTGCTCATTTTCTTAATCTACATAAGTATCTTCATTTTTATTGAGGAAAGCATATGGAAGACCCATCAAGAGGCCTCCTCCGATAAAGTTTCCAACGAAGGTTACCCCCCAGTGGCGAAGCATATTTCCAACACCGAAGTTAGCAATTGAATCCGCAGCAACACTGAATTTTACAATCGCGAAAGAAGCAAAGTTCGCAGCAATGTGCTCGTTTGTTAAGAATACAAACATGTAAATCGCCGACAACACAAGCCAAAGTTTGGCGCCACCATCTTTGACCAAAACAAATGAAAGAATCGCAATATTTACGAAAATATTTGCCAAAATCGCCTCAAGCAAGATTAATTCATTTGAACGGCCTAACTTCATCTCAACAACCCCTGAGATGAAACTATCGTGAGTCAGATGTGCATAAGCTGCTGAGTGGGCAAAGCCCCAACCTGCTATTAAAGCTCCGATAAGGTTGAATAAGGTACAGTAAAGTAAAATCTCAGCTGTTTTTCTCCAAGAGATTTTTTTCAAGAAACTACCAGCAGTCAAGAACATCATGTTTGATGTTACCAACTCGGCATTCAAGAAAACAATGTAGGCCAAGCCCCAAGCAAAGACAAATGGGAAGAGGAAACGTCCACTACCTGGTGCAATTTTATTAATCAAGTCAGCTCCAACTGCACCAGCAGCAGTACTGAAGGTTAAAAATGCACCTGCAAACATAGAACGAATCGCATACTTAAATTTGCTTTGACTATAAAGACTTTCTTTCTTCTTGCAAGCAAATTCAATCTTTGAGATAAATTCTGAAGAAACCATAATAAACTCCTAAAATTTTTTTACCTGATAATTATATCACAAACTTTAGAATTAAGGAAACGTTTTCTGTATTTCATAACAGTTTATTTTGAAACTCAATCTATAAAAAATCAGTAAAACCTAAGATTTTACTGATTTATCTTTAATAACGTTGTTTATATGGTTGATTGAAAGCTGTTAGAATTTCTTCAGGGGTTTGTGAATAATCTTTTGTATCTTTCAAGTCACCTTTTACGATAATACGTTCTGTCGCATCATAGTCAACACAGGTTACAAGTGTGATTTCATCAACTCCAGTATGGTCATCAATCTCATCAACGCGATCTGGAGTCACATGCTTCACTTCACGGATTTCATAGGTATAAACTTTATCCTTATCAGTAAGATAAATTTTCATCCCATTTTTAGCGCGTGATAATGGAGAAAAGAGCATTTGACTGGCATTTTCCGCCGTGAAGATGTGATGGCTCGCAAGGGAATAGTTACCTTTCCCCATCACTTGATCACGCTTCATTGTACCAGCTCCATAGAAAAGATTGACATTATCAAGACCTTTAAAAATAGGCAAGTTAATTTCTACCTCAGGAACAGCAATTCCACCGATAACTGGCAATTTTTGCGAATCCCATTGTGAGGATAAGACAGCTTCTGACGAGATAGCTTTTACGGAATCAAAGTCAAAATTCCCTTCTGTATCTTGATTTTCTTCCAATTTTTCTTTTGATACCTGGCTGACTTGGTATTTATTGGTATTCCAAACCATGAACATATCACGAATTTTTGAATTGAAAATCAAAGCTATTGACAAGATGATTAAGAATCCTGCCAAGATATTGATTAGTAAATTTTTACGGTTTGTTTTCTTTTTATTCTTTTTATGAGACATTATGCTTCACCTTCTGTTTCGTTTTCTGTCCCAACTTCTTCTTTTTCTGCTGCTGCAACCGTAGTAAAGGTTACAATTTTAGCATCTTGATCCAGGCGCATCACTTTAACTCCCATAGTTGAGCGACCTGTTTGTGAAATATTGGCAACGTTGGTTCGAATCATGACACCAGTATCAGTGATAATCATCAAATCTTCATCGCCTTTAACGGTCATAAGACCAGCAAGAGAACCGTTCTTTTCTGTAATCTTAGCGGTTTGCATCCCTTTACCACCACGACCTTTAGTTGGATATTCGGTCGCAACTGTGCGCTTACCATACCCCTTTTCTGTGATGATAAGGACCTCGTCCTGGTCTGTAATCACACTAGCACCAACAACTGTATCTCCGTCACGAAGGTTAACACCTTTCACACCAGTGGCGATACGACTCATACCACGAACAGCTGATTGATTAAAGCGAACTGAATAACCAAACTTGGTACCAATGATAATATCCGTGTCCTCTTCTGTCAGCAAGACATTAATCAACTCATCTTCATCCTTGAGGTTTAAAGCCTTAAGTCCATTTTGACGAATGTTAGCAAATTCCTTAACGCTGGTTCTCTTCACAATACCATGACGAGTTGTGAAGAAGAGATAAGCGTCATCACTGCGTTCAGAATCAACATTGATGATGGTTTGAATACTTTCGCCTTCATCCAATTTCAAAAGATTGACAATCGGCAAGCCCTTAGCAGTACGGCCATACTCAGGAATTTCATAGCCTTTCAGGCGATAGACGCGTCCTTTATTTGTAAAGAAGAGCAGGTGATCATGGGTACTAGTTGACACTAACTCACGAACAAAATCGTCATCCTTAACACCTGTTCCTTGAACACCACGCCCCCCACGTTTTTGAGCAGTAAACTCAGCTTGGTCCAGACGTTTGATGTATCCTTTGTTAGAAAGAGTGATCAAGACATCAGCTTCTTCAATTAGATCCTCATCTTCAAGACTCAAGACTTCACCGACCATCAATTCCGTACGACGTTGGTCTCCAAACTTACGCTTGACTTCATCTAATTCATCCTTGATAATTTGAGAAACACGTTCCGGCTTAGCAAGAATATCTGCTAAATCTGCAATCAGAGCCAAGAGGTCATCATACTCAGACTGAATCTTATCGCGTTCCAAACCTGTCAAACGACGAAGACGCATATCAAGTATAGCTTGACTTTGACGTTCAGAAAGCTTAAACTTGCTCATCAACTCAGCTTGTGCTTCCGCATCCGTTTCACTAGCACGGATGATACGAATCACTTCATCGATATGATCTAGCGCAATCAAGAGACCTTCTAAGATATGAGCACGCGCTTCTGCTTTTTCCTTATCAAAACGAGTACGACGAACAACCACTTCTTTTTGGTGCTCAATATAAGCATCCAAAATCTGACGAAGGGACAAAATCTTGGGTACACCATTTTGGATAGCAAGCATATTGAAACCAAAGTTGGTTTGCATCTGTGTCATCTTGAAGAGATTGTTGAGGATAACATTGGCTGAGGCATCGCGCTTAACTTCGATAACAAATCGAACACCTTCACGGTTTGACTCATCACGGACTGCTGTGATGCCCTCAATGCGTTTTTCCTGGACTAAACGAACAATATGCTCATGCACCTTTGTTTTATTGACCATATAAGGAAATTCTGTTACAACAATACGCTCACGGCCAGTCTTAGTTTCTTCAATTTCAGTACGTGAACGAAGGACAATAGATCCTTTACCTGTTTCATAAGCCTTATGAATACCTGATTTCCCCATAACAAGAGCACCAGTTGGAAAATCTGGCCCAGGCAAGACTTCCATCAAGTCCTTAGTGGTCACTTCAGGATTGTCCATGAGCAACTTCACAGCATCAATAGTTTCACCCAGGTTATGAGGTGGAATATTGGTTGCCATCCCAACAGCAATACCAGTTGCTCCATTAACCAAAAGATTAGGAAAGCGTGCTGGCAAGACCAAGGGTTCACGTTCATTGGCATCATAGTTATCAACGAAATCAACTGTATTTTTGTTAATATCACGAAGCATTTCCAGAGCAATCTTGCTCATACGTGCCTCAGTGTAACGCTGGGCGGCAGCACCATCACCATCCATGGAACCAAAGTTCCCATGACCATCTACAAGCATGTAACGGTAACTCCACCATTGAGCCATACGGACCATGGCTTCATAGATAGAGGAATCCCCGTGAGGGTGATATTTACCCATGACATCCCCTGTAATACGAGCAGATTTTTTATGAGGTTTGTCTGGAGTAACACCCAGTTCATTCATTCCGTAGAGAATCCGACGGTGGACGGGTTTCAAGCCATCTCGAACATCAGGAAGAGCTCGCGCTACGATAACACTCATAGCGTAGTCAATAAAGCTCGTCTTCATCTCCTTTGTCAGATTGACATTCACTAAATTTCTATCCTGCATTAATAAATGCCTCATTTCACTATTAGTAATTAACTATATTATACCATAATGTCCGCTATATTTCAGGTATCTAAAACCACTAAAACGTTTACATCAAGAACTGAAATGTATATCCGTGACAAAGCTTTTCAAAAGTGATAAAATTGAAATAACTGGGGAAATCCCTGAATAAAATTAAGGAGATGTTTAGAATAATGACTTCAACTAAACAACACAAAAAAGTTATCCTTGTCGGTGATGGTGCTGTAGGTTCTTCTTACGCTTTTGCACTTGTTAACCAAGGAATTGCACAAGAGCTTGGAATTATCGAAATTCCACAATTGCATGAAAAAGCTGTTGGTGACGCGCTTGACCTTAGTCACGCCCTTGCCTTCACTTCACCTAAAAAAATCTATGCAGCTCAATACTCTGACTGTGCAGACGCTGACCTTGTTGTGATCACTGCAGGTGCGCCTCAAAAACCAGGTGAAACTCGTCTTGACCTTGTAGGTAAAAACCTTGCTATCAACAAATCAATCGTAACTCAAGTTGTTGAATCAGGTTTCAAAGGTATCTTCCTTGTTGCTGCTAACCCAGTTGACGTCTTGACTTACTCAACTTGGAAATTCTCTGGATTCCCTAAAGAACGCGTTATCGGTTCAGGTACTTCACTTGACTCAGCTCGTTTCCGTCAAGCACTTGCTGAAAAATTGGATGTTGATGCTCGTTCAGTGCACGCCTACATTATGGGTGAACACGGTGACTCTGAGTTCGCTGTTTGGTCACACGCTAACATCGCTGGTGTAAACCTTGAAGAATTCCTTAAAGACACTCAAAATGTTCAAGAAGCTGAATTGATTGAATTGTTCGAAGGTGTTCGTGACGCAGCTTACACAATCATCAACAAAAAAGGTGCAACATACTACGGTATCGCAGTAGCCCTTGCTCGTATTACTAAAGCAATCCTTGACGATGAAAACGCAGTACTTCCACTTTCAGTATTCCAAGAAGGTCAATACGGAGTTAAAAACGTCTTTATCGGTCAACCAGCTGTTGTAGGTGCACATGGTATTGTTCGTCCAGTAAATATCCCATTGAACGACGCAGAAACTCAAAAAATGCAAGCATCTGCAAATGAATTACAAGCTATTATTGACGAAGCATGGAAAAACCCAGAATTCCAAGCTGCTTCTAAAAACTAATTTAGATAGTAATAACTCCTTGAGTCATCAGGGAGTTATTTTTTATCTCTGTCTTAACTAAACATTTTATGAAGTTTACGTAAAAAACAACATACTTTAAAAGCTATCGTGTCACAGTTTGGGCATAAAGCCGAAAACTACCAATTAGAACTATCCTCACGTTACAAAAAGTCTGTAGCAAGCAGTATTTGACGCATTTGATACCGTCGCATTAAATCGAAAGTAAAAAGTTTTGCCCCATTTGTGCTCCATAGACAAAAAAAGAGCCCATCATACAGGCTAGAAAGCTTGATATGATAGGCTTTTTAATGTTAGATTAGCGTACTGTGCGGATACGCATTGTGTTTGTACGAACAGCTTCTCCAACTGGCACACCAGCTACGATAACGATATCGTCACCAGATTGTACAAGTCCTGCTTCAACTGCTTTACGTTCAGCGATTTCGAACATATCATCAGTTGATGATGGAGCATCTGTCAACATTGGGATAACACCCCAGTTCAACATCAATCCACGTTCTGTCAATTCGTCGAATGTCAATGCCAAGATGTCAGCATTTGGACGGTATTTAGAAATCAAACGTGCAGTGTGACCTGTCTTAGTAAGGGTTACAACCAATTTGATATCCATTGAGTTAGTAGCATCTTTAACAGCTGAAGCCATTACTTCTGTCTTAGAGTTACGTTCAAATGAATCTGAGTTCAAACGTCCGTATTCGTTAAGAAGAGTTTGAGCGTTCTTGTCGATTGTAGCCATTGTAGTTACTGACTCAAGTGGGTATTTACCATTTGCAGACTCACCTGAAAGCATTGTAGCGTCAGTTCCATCGATAACAGCGTTAAATACGTCTGATACTTCTGAACGAGTTGCACGTGGTTTTTCAGTCATTGTTTCAAGCATGTTTGTTGCAGTGATAACAACTTTACCTGCAGCATTGACTTTAGTGATAATCATTTTTTGGTAAACTGGAACCATTTCGAATGGTACTTCGATACCCATGTCACCACGAGCGATCATGATACCATCAGCAGCTTCGATGATTTCATCCAAGTTATCGATACCTTGTTGGTTTTCGATTTTAGCGAACAATTGAACATGTCCATTTCCAGTTTCTTCACAGATTGCACGAACTTCGTTAACGTCTTTAGCAGTACGTACGAATGAAATCGCGATGAAGTTGATACCTTGTTCAAGACCGAAGCGGATATCATCGTTATCACGATCAGCAAGAGCTGGGAAAGGAATTTTAGTGTTAGGGATGTTAACACCTTTTTGTTTAGCAATTACGCCATCGTTTTCAACTTCAACTTCAAATTCACGAGTTGCATCATCTTTAGCAACCACACGAAGACCAAGTTTACCATCGTCAACCAAAACTTGACGACCAACTTCAACATCATCATAGATATCAAGAGCACCAGCAACGTTCAATGCAATCACATCACGAGTTGATTTGATTCCCTGTTTAGTTGCAACACGGATTTTCTCACCAGTTTTGTATGAATACTCTTTAGCTTCACCTTCGAACAATTCTGTACGGATTTCTGGTCCTTTTGTATCAAGAAGGAAACCAACTTTTTTACCTGCAAGTTTTTCTGCAAGTTTAACAGTTGCCATACGCTCACCTTGTTCTTGGTGGTCACCGTGTGAGAAGTTGAAACGGAATGTGTTAGCACCAGCTTCAATCAATTTGGCAATGTTTTTAGCTGAAGCTTCAACATCAAGTTTTTCACCCCAGTATCCGTCATCACCAAATTTTTTACCACCACGGATTTCTACCGCAGGTCCCAAAGTTGCAACGATTTTTACACGTTTATTCATGATTTTTGTGACTCCTTTATATATGACCTTTTTGGTCTTATTAACTAAATTATAAATTATGACAAGCTCTTATTCAAGCTAGATAGCTCAAGGTCAGCCTTGTGTGGGTTGTTAACCACAATCTTACCATCTGCAGTAAGGCTAAACAATGCTCCTTCTTCTGCAGTTCCAAGAATTGGGTTTTCAACCATTTTCTCGTTACGGATACCAACCGCAACACCACCGATACCTTCTTTAAGAAGTTTAACAGCATGGGCACCCATACGTGACGCCAAAACACGGTCACGCGCAGTTGGAGAACCACCACGTTGAATATGTCCAAGTTCTGTCACACGAAGGTCGCTTGTATCCCCAGCTTCTTTTAGTTTTTGACCAAATTCAGCTGCTGACATAACACCTTCTGCCAAGACGATGATATTGTGTTTTTTACCACACTCATAACCGCATTTAATGCTTTCAACGATATCTTCAATCTTGAATCCTTCTTCAGGAATGATGATTTCATCAGCACCAGTTGCAATACCAGCCCAAAGAGCGATATCACCAGCGTTACGTCCCATAACTTCGATAACAAATGTACGACGGTGACTTGATGATGTATCACGAATCTTATCGATAGCGTCCATAGCAGTCGTAACTGCTGTGTCAAAACCGATTGTGAAGTCAGTACCAACGATATCGTTATCGATTGTACCTGGAAGACCGATAGCTGGGAAGCCATGCTCAGTCAAACGCATAGCACCGTGGTAAGATCCGTCACCACCGATAACAACTACACCTTCAATCCCGTGTTTTTTCAATTGCTCAATCCCTTTAAGTTGCCCTTCAAGTTGAGCGAACTCTGGGTAGCGAGCTGAGTGAAGGAAAGTACCACCACGAGAAATGATATCTCCTACTGAAGCTGCATCTAGGGGATGAATTTCACCGGCAACCATACCAGCATATCCGTCATAGATACCAAATACTTCCATTCCTTCTGAAATTGCTTGACGAACAACTGCACGGATGGCAGCGTTCATACCAGGGGCGTCTCCACCACTAGTCAAAACAGCAATACGTTTCATATTGGTTATGCTCCTTTTTCTTTTAACATTCTTACTGATTATATCACATTTAATTGGAAAATTCTTCTATTTTCCGTAATTTTAGCGATAAATCGTTTTCATAACGATTTCACCTAATTTCGCTTCTAATTCATCAGTTTTAGCTACAAAATGGTTAGGAGAAACAATGGTTTTCTGTTCCTCTTCATACCTGATAATGACTGGGATTGGGCCTTTATACTGGTCTAAAATACGTGAAATTTCTTGATCCGATTCATGATTTTTCACCTGTATCCAAAAGCGTTCAGCAACTGCTTCTCTAATTTCTTGCGCAATCATTTGCAGACGTCCATCACGTGATTGGATTTTTCCTTTTATATAGTAGAAGGCTCCTTCGCTTACTTCCTGTCCAACCTGACGATATAAGTCTGAAAAGAGAGTGACATCCAATTTTTTCTTACTGTCATCCACCTGTAAAAAGGCCATATTTTCACCCTTTTTGGTACGAATTACTTTTATTTTCTGAACTTCAACCAAAATAATAGCGTAGCTATTTTCTGATAAATTTCCGATTGGTGTAATCGGATAAATAGCTCTACTTGCGATAGTTTGTAAGGGATGTTTGCTGACACCTATCCCTAAATGCTCTTGTTCCATATAGAATTTTTCTTGTTCCGTCCAATCTTCCGATTCCTTCCAGCTATAAATTGTATCCCCAAACAAGCTTCCTAACTCTTTCACAAATTCAAATAGATTAGCTAAATTATTAAATACTTTTTGGCGATTTTTTTCAAATGAATCGAAAAGACCAACTTTTACCAAAGGTTCTAGCAGAGGAAGTTTCAGATAATTCTCAGGTAATTTAGCTATAAAATCTTCAATGCTCGAATAGGGTCTATTTTCAATAATCCAAAGCGCCAAATCCTTGCTGACTCCCTTAATCGACTTCAGACCTAGATAGATGGACTTGTTGGCAATTTTATCATGATAAGGAATGGTATTGATGGACAGAGGTGCTACTTCAAAGCCTGCTTCAAGAGCGTCTGACAGATAATCACTGTTGGAAGAATTCAGCATGACCTGATAAAAAATGGCTGGATAATGCGTTTTGAAATAGGCCAACTGGAAGGCCAAGGCTGAGTAGGCATAGGCGTGAGATCGGTTAAATCCATAACCTGCAAACTTCTCCATAACATCAAAGACCTGCTCTGCCTTTTCCCTAGTATGACCAGCATCTAATGATCCTTGAATAAAGGATTCCCTCATTTCATGCATGGCAGAGGCATCCTTTTTCCCCATAGCCCGACGTAAAATATCGGCCTTCCCAAGGCTAAATCCAGCAAATCTCTGAGCAACCTGCATAACCTGCTCCTGATAGAGCATGATGCCGTAGGTTGGAGCCAAAATATCCTCCAGTACTGGATCCAGAACAGTCACTTCTTCCTGCCCATGCTTTCTTGCCACAAAATTATTGATGTAGTCACTGGCACCTGGTCGATTTAGAGAAGTAGTTGCTACGACATCTTCAAAACAGACTGGTTGCACGCGTTTGAGCAAGCGAATGGCACCAGGTTGCTCAAATTGAAAGATACCTTTTGTATTGCCAGAGGCAAATAAAGCTAACGTTTCTTTGTCTTCCAAATCAATTTCTTCAATTTTAAGGTGAATACCTTCTGATTCAGCAAGCAATTCTTGCATCTTCTGGACAAAGGTCAAATTTCGTAGTCCCAGAAAGTCCATTTTCAAAAGCCCACTAGCTTCAACTCCATGAGCATCATATTGAGTCAGTGGAATTTCGTCACCATGCTTCAGAGGGATGTAGTTGGTCAAATCTTGGTCGCTAATCACAACACCAGCCGCATGGACTGAGGTTTGTCTTGGATAGCCCTCTATCTTGCAGGCAATTTCAAAGGCTTTTTGATATTCAAGCTTACTATTGATTTGCTGACGAAACTGGAGATTGCCCTCATAGGCCGACTTAAGATTGTCACGAAAACTGATTTTCTTAGTAATTGCAGATAATTCATACTCTGGCACACCAAAACGTTTTAAAACATCTCGCAAAGCTTGCTTAGCCCCAAAGGTTGAAAAAGTAACGATTTGCGCAGCATGTTTGCTACCATATTTGTTACCAACATATCTGATAAAATCTGGACGATAAATATCAGGGATATCTATATCAATATCAGGCATGGTATAGCGTTCACGATTGAGGAAACGTTCAAAAATCAGATTCTTCTGAATTGGGTCAATCCCTGTGATATCCAAAGCATAGGAAACCAAGCTACCAACTGCAGAACCTCGTCCCATTCCCATATAGTAGCCATTTGAACGTCCAAAACGCAACAAATCCCAAACAACCAAGAAATAATCGTCAAAGCCCATATCATGAATAACAGCCAATTCTTGGTCTAGACGGTCTTGATATTCTTTACCAGTTAACCCCTTCTGAGCAAGCCCCAATTCAGCACGCTCTCTCAACTCTTCTACTGCTGGTCTAGCTGGATTAAAACGAGGCAGTTTCAGACTCGTATCCAAATCATAAGAAATACTTGAAATAAGCTTTTCTAAATTGTCCAAGGCTTGCGGAAAACGTTCTTGGAATAGTTTCTCTAAAGAACTTGCCGATATAAAGACATCTTGTCGTGAACGCAAGGGAACTTCTCTAAGTGGTAGATTTTCTTTAATCGCAGTTAATACTTGCAGAACTTCTCTATCCCTGCTTTCAAAAGAATTGACCCGATACAGTGGCAAAATAGGATGATGAAATTCGCTTGCCAGTGTTTCTGGGTAAACCCCAATATAGTAATCACAGCCTAGATTTAACGACTCCAGTCCATCAAAATAAGGAACAACGACCGCAATATCCTCTAGGTACTGAGATAAAACCGCCCAATTTTTCTCCCCCTGCATCTTGGCTGTTGAGAGTTTCATCAGCTGCTGATAGCCCACACTAGATAGAGCTAAAAAGCGCAGATTCACTTCCTGAGCATCCACAAATACTGTCATTTCAAGCCCCAGCAAAGGATGAATCCCGTATTTTTTGGTAACCTCTAGAAAGTCAAAAGCACCATAAAGATTATCAATATCCATCATGGCCAAATGTGTGTAGCCGAATTCTTTAGCTGCTCTCACATACTTGTCGATTGAAATGACACTCTCCATAAAACTATAGACTGTTTTTGTATCTAGTTGTGCGATCAATTTACACTTCTCCTCTATCGTTCTCACTATATTATACCATTTTCAAAAAGAGAAAGAAAAGAACCTGAGATAGCAAATCTCAAGTTCTTTCTTTATCTGATTGCAAGTTAGCATTTAATGAAAATCAAAATGATTATTCTTCATCTTCTCTTTTCTTACGAGCAATCAATCCAAATCCACTTAGGGCTCCTAGAAGTCCAAGTGCTGCAAGGCTAGCATGATCTTCTGTACCTGTATTTGGAAGTTCACGTTGACCATCCATGTATTGAGGTGTAGAAGGCGCTACTGGTTGAGCTGGAGTTGTTGGAGTTCCATTATTATTTCCATTGTTATCTCCATTATCTGTAGGTGTTACAGGTTGTGGAGTTTCTGGTTCTGGTTTTGGCTCAGGTTTTGGTTCCGGCTTAGGCTCTGGTTTAGGAGTTGGAGCTGGAGTTGGAGCTGGAGTTGGAGCTGGAGTTGGACCTGGGTATGGAGTTGGATTTGGTGTAGGATCCTTAGGAATGTAGTTGATTGGTGTATCTTGCGTTGGATCACCAGGTACCTCTGGTACTTCGTATCCTTTCGTTGGATCGTTTGGATCAACTGGTTTCAATGGTTGACCTTCTGGGTCTACAGGGATAAATCCTGGTACATAAGGTACTTTAGGTTTATCTGTTCCTGGTTTAGTTGGATCTTTAGGATCGTTTGGATATGTGATTGGATTTGTTGGTGTTCCTGGGATATTTGGAATCCATGAACCTAACTTATCGTAAATCACTGTTTCATTGATATCCTTGATTGTATCAGGAGTTACTTGTACATCTTTAGTTGATGATTCTAGATCACCAGCTTTAGCGATGTATCCTTTCACAACTGGTACTGGGTAACCGTTGAAGATATTATCGTTACGATCTGTTGTCCATTCACCATATGTGATTTCACCAGTTACTAAGTTAACTTTCGCTTCACGTGTGAACTTGATTGTTTCAACACGAGTTTCAGAAACTTCGTTTCCATTGCGATCTACATACTTGATCGTACGTGTAGCTGATTTCTCAGTTACAAGATCTTTCACAGTATTTGGCCATACTGGGCTGTTTGGATCGTTAGGGAATACTGGTTTACCTGGTTCTGGTGTAGATGGTGTCACAGGTGTTCCATCTGGATTCTTCGGTAAGTTTGGATCAGTTGGATCTATTGGTTTACCTGGTGTAACTGGAATAATTCTTTCAGCTACTGTTACAGTGAAGATTTGATCTACAGATTTATCTTTATCAAATACTCTATCTGTATCTTTAGATGGGAACTCGTTCTTAACGACTCTATAACCAGCTTTTTCAAGTTTTTCAATAGTCTTAGTTACTTCATCAACTTTAGACTTAGTGAAGTTAGCTCCTGAATCACCTTCATCAATTACTGGAGTTGATACTACTTTACCTTTTTCATCTACGAAGTTAGTGATAGCTTTTTGTTTATCAGTTACGTAAGTGATTGGCGTATCAGTTCCTGGATCTGTTGGTACTGGTGGTACTTCATATCCTTTAGTTGGATCGTTTGGATCTACTGGTGTTAATGGAACTAGTGGGTTATCCGGACTAATTGGTTTAGTTGGATCTTTTGGCACCACCGGTGTAGTTCCTGGGATATAAGGCACTTTAGGTTTATCAGTTCCAGGTTTAGTTGGATCTTTTGGATCGTTTGGATACGTAACCGGAGGAACTGGTGTAGAACCTTCTGGTACTTTTGGAATCCATGAACCAAGTTTAGTGTAGACAACTTCGATATTTTCATCTTTAGAGTCTGCAGTTAATCCTGTTGTAGCTGCTACTTCTTTTTGTTTGGCATCTTTCAGGATGTAGCCTTTAACTACTGGTGATTCAACTTTATCGAATGTTGTATCTCCATCTTTAGCTGTCCAGTTACCGTAAGTGATTTCACCTGTTACTGAATTGATCTTAGCTTCACGATTGAATGTAACTTTATCAGTTACTTTCTTAGCTACTTCCTCACCATTTTCATTAATGTATTTAATTGTACGGTTCACGTGGCGAGTTGTATCAATCTTCTTAATTAGATCTTCAGTCCATTTTGGTCCATCAGGGTTCTTAGGATCGATTGGATCACCTGGTTTTGGTTTATTAGGATCATTTGGATTTTCTGGATCTACTGGTTTGATTGGCTCAACGTGTGGTGTAACTGTAACTACGAAGCTTTGATCTACTTTCGTATCTTTATCGTAGTTCTTATCTGTAGCAGTTGTGAATCCGTCACTTACTAAGTCATATCCTAGAGCTTTCAATTCAGCAAGTTTAGCTACTGTACTGTAGTCGATTGGTTCTCCAGATTTACCTTCTAGGTTATCTGTGTGAAGTACTGTTCCAGTTCCTTCTACCACATAAGTTACTTTTGCTTTCTGAGTATCTTTCTCATAAGTGATTTCAGTATCTTCTGTTGGGGTTTCAGGTGTTGGTGGAACATATCCTTTACTTGGATCGTTTGGATCTACTGGTTTCAGTGGGTTTCCATTTGGACCTTTTGGTGTAGTTCCTGGTACGTAAGGAACGATTGGTCTATCGTTTCCTGGTTTAGTTGGATCGTTCGGATCATTTGGATATGGAAGTGGATCAATTGGTGTTTCACCTTCTGGTACTTTCGGTACCCATGAACCAAGTTTAGTGTAAACTACTTCGATGTTTTCATCTTTAGAGTCTGCAGTTAATCCTGTTGTAGCTGCTACTTCTTTTTGTTTGGCATCTTTCAGGATGTAGCCTTTAACTACTGGTGATTCAACTTTATCGAATGTTGTATCTCCATCTTTAGCTGTCCAGTTACCGTAAGTGATTTCACCTGTTACTGAATTGATCTTAGCTTCACGATTGAATGTAACTTTATCAGTTACTTTCTTAGCTACTTCCTCACCATTTTCATTAATGTATTTAATTGTACGGTTCACGTGGCGAGTTGTATCAATCTTCTTAATTAGATCTTCAGTCCATTTTGGTCCATCAGGGTTCTTAGGATCGATTGGATCACCTGGTTTTGGTTTATTAGGATCATTTGGATTTTCTGGATCTACTGGTTTGATTGGCTCAACGTGTGGTGTAACTGTAACTACGAAGCTTTGATCTACTTTCGTATCTTTATCGTAGTTCTTATCTGTAGCTGTTGTGAATCCGTCACTTACTAGGTCATATCCTAGAGCTTTCAATTCAGCAAGTTTAGCTACTGTACTGTACTCGATTGGTTCTCCAGATTTACCTTCTAGGTTATCTGTGTGAAGTACTGTTCCTGTTCCTTCTACCACATAAGTTACTTTCGCTTTTTGAGTATCTTTCTCATAAGTGATTTGCGTATCTTCTGTTGGATTTTCAGGTGTTGGTGGAACATATCCTTTACTTGGATCGTTTGGATCTACTGGTTTCAGTGGATTTCCATTTGGATCTTTTGGAGTTGTTCCTGGAACGTGAGGAATCACTGTTGTTGGTGTTCCTGGTTTAGTTGGATCTGTTGGATCGTTTGGATATTGAGGTTTCTCAACTTTTGGAACTTCGAATCCTTCTGGTACTTTTGGTACATATTTACCTAGTGGTGTGTAAACAACATTTACTACAGAATCAGCTGCATCGTGAGCTACGTTCTCTACTTTTTCAACTGCTTTAATATCCGCAACGTATCCGTCGATAACTGGTGATGTTACTTCAGCTAATGTTTGAGGTTCAGTCCAATCAGAAGTATAAGTGATTTCACCTGTTACTTTGTTTAAATCACCTTTACGAGAGTAACGAAGTTTTTGTTCTACAGTAGCTGCAGCTTCTTGACCACGTTTAGCTTCTTCTACTTTATCAGTATTAGCGTATCTGTAGTTGATTGTACGATTTACTTCATCTAGTAATCCTAGTTGTTCGTATGTACGTTGTTTTGGATCTCCAGGTACTTTGTCTCCTGGTTTTGGAGTTGTGTTTGGATTGTTTGGATCTAGCGGTTTATCTGGATCGATTGGAGTGATTCCCTCTTTAACGATTACATAGTAAACTTGACTAATTCCATCATTACCTTTGTCATCCTTGTCATCAAATGTACGGTTAGCTTCTGCGTAGAATGCTACACGTTCTGCTGTATAAGCTGCATCAGTTGGAGCAACAACTTCATAACCTTTAGCTTCTAATTCAGCTTTAACGTTATCGATGTTTGTTGTCTTGATTGCTTTACCTGTATCTCCTGCTTCCGCAACTGATACGTGAACGGCAGTTCCATCCTCTTTAATGAAGTGAACTAGAGCAACTTGAGAACCATCTTTCACATACGTAATTGTAGTGTTTTGAGTTGGATCTTCTGGTACTTTCGGTACTTCATATCCTGCCGTTGGATCGTTAGGATCTTTCGGAGTTAATGGTTTACCGTTTGGTCCTACTGGTGTTGTTCCAGGGATGTATGGTACTACTGGAGTTTCAGTAGGTGTTCCTGGTTTTGTAGGATCGTTTGAATTATTTGGATATGGTTTTGGCGTTAAGTCAGTATTCGCTGGAGGTGTTACTCCTTCTGGAATTACTGGAACATATGAACCAAGTTTACGGTAGATGATTGTTTCTTCACTATCTTTATCCGTAGCTTTAACACTTTCACGAGCTGTTGATTTAGCTGCTGAAGCTACATATCCTTCTTTAGCTGGTGTTGGCACAGCATCGATTGTTGTATCATTGTCTTTAGCTGTCCATGTACCAAAGTTAGAGATTGCTCCTGTTACTGGATCTAAGTCAGCTGTACGAGTGAATGTTAATGTTTGTACATTGTCAGGGATACCTGCATCTGATCCGTCAGCTAGTTTGTAGTGAACTGTGTGTGTTACTTCTTCGATTAATCCTAATTCTTTGTAAGTACGTCCTTTTGGATCGTTTGGTACTTTGTCTTCAGGTTTAGGAGTAACATTTGGAGTATTTGGATCTACTGGCTTACTTGGATCGATATTTGCTGGTTTGGTAGTATAGATTACTGTTTCAGTAATATCCTCAGCAGTTGCTGTTACTTCTGTCGCTGGTACAGTCTCTTTATCTGGAGTGAAGTTTGTAACTTTTGGTGAAGTTACAGCTTCAAATGTTTGAGCTGGTGACCATTCTCCGAATGTAACCTTACCAGTTACTGGATTGATAGTTGCTGAACGTTTGAACTCTTTAGTTTCTTGTACTGAATCAGCAGCCTTTGAACCATCTGCGTAAACATACTTGATTGTACGTTTCACTTCCTCTTTACGTCCGTCTTCTAACTCTTTGATTAACTCTGGAGTCCATTTTGGTCCTGTTGGATTATTTGGATCGATTGGTTGATCTTTAGTTGGAGTTGGGTCGTTTGGATTTACAGTAATTGGCTTAGCAGTTACTAGGACTTTGTATACTTGGTTAGTCTTAGAATCTGCATCGAATGTACCATCTGTTGGGTAGTTGTTTTCAACAACTGTGTATCCTTTAGCTTTAAGTGCTTCAATTGTTGATGTTACATCAGCAGCTTTAGTGAATGCTTTACCTGTATCACCAGTATCTACTACTGATTCTGCAACTGCACCTTTTTCAGTCTTATCCGTTTCACTGTTTACTTCGATGAAGTGAACAACCGCTACTTGTGATCCATCTTTAACATAGGTAATTGTAGTGTTCTCTGTTGGATCTGTTGGTAAGCCTGGTACTTCATATCCTTTGGTTGGATTGTTAGGATCTTTCGGTGTCAATGGTTTTCCATTTGGTCCTACTGGTGTTGTTCCAGGGATGTATGGTACTACTGGTGTTTCAGTAGGTGTTCCTGGTTTTGTAGGATCTGCTGGAGTTGCATTTGGATATGGTTTTGGATTTAGGTCAGCATCTGCCGGAGGTGTGATGCCTTCTGGTACTACTGGTACATATGAACCAAGTTTACGGTAGATAATTGTTTCTTCACTATCTTTATCCGTAGCTGATACATTTGTACGTTCTGTAGATGTTTTCGCTGAAGCCACATATCCATCTTTATTTGGTGTTGTTACAGCATCAATTGTTGTATCTCCACCTCTAGCTTTCCATGTACCGTAGTTAGAGATTGCTCCTGTTACTGGATCTACCTCTGCAGTACGTGTAAATGTTAATGTTTGTACATTATCAGCGATACCTGCATCTGAACCGTCTTCAAGTTTGTAGTGAACTGTGTGTGTTACTTCTTCAACTAAACCTAGTTCTCTGTACGTACGTCCTTTTGGATCATTAGGTACTACATCATCAGGTTGTGGAGTAACATTTGGATTTGTTGGATCTGTTGGTTTGTTAGGGTCTACAGTTGTTGGTTTTGTAGAGTAGATTACTGTCTCTTCAAAGTCTTTATCTGTAGCCGCTACAGTTTTCGCTGGTACGTCTGCAACTGCTGGTGTTACACCTGCAACTGCCGCAGTGTATTTCTCAAGTGTTGGAGAAGTTACTGCCTCGAATGTTTGATCAGCTGACCAATCTCCGTATATGATTTCTCCTGTTGCTACATTAATCTTACCAGAACGAGTGAATTTAAGTGTTTTAACTTTCTTATCAGCTACACTTGTTAAATCAGACTCTGCTACTGGAGTACCATCTTCGTATACATACTTAATAGTACGTGTTACTTCTTCTTGTACTTTTACAGCGTTGATTAAGGCTTCAGTCCATTTTGGTCCATCTGGATTATTTGGATCGATTGGTGTTACACCTGGAGTTGGTTTTGGATTGTCATCACTTGATGGTTTTGTTGGATCAAATGATGGAATATCAACTACTTTAGCTTTGAATTTCACAACATATTCTTGATCAACTGCTGCATCTTTATCGAATTTATCAGTTGAAACAAATTCGTTATTTACTAATTCGTAACCTTTTTTCTTCAATTCGGCAATTTTAGCTTCAACTGAAGTTGCTGTTGTAGCTGGGTAAGCTGCTTCAGATTTACCTGTTACTGCGATTGGATCTGCAAGACCTGGAGTAATGACTTTATCTGTATTAGTAGGATCTACTTCTACGAATTTAACTACAGCTTTTTGTGCCACTGGAGTATAAAGAACTGTAATCTTGTAGTCATCTGCTTCAGCATCGATTGCTGCAGTCGCTTCTACGGTAGCGTTATCTGGAACATAACCAGTTACTTCTGGAGAGTTAACAAGGTTGAATTTATCATCTTTAGCTTTTTCTGCATCAGATAATGTAATCGCATCGTTAGATGTTCCACCTACTGGAGTCCATGGTCCAAATGTAACGATTGATTTTTGAGCAGCTG
Organism: Streptococcus mitis; assembly: GCF_946188615.1. GTDB lineage: Bacteria > Bacillota > Bacilli > Lactobacillales > Streptococcaceae > Streptococcus > Streptococcus mitis_BZ. The sequence goes on along the minus strand of NZ_CAMHVK010000001.1, from coordinate 29,466 downwards.
TTGCATCTGCTGCAATTGCTTTGTTTGTGATGTGATCGTAGTAAACTGTACGAGCTTTGTATTCTTCTGGAGAATCATATCCACTCTTATCCAATACAGCCTTATAAGTAGCGTATTCTGTTGGATATTCTTTTGCAGCTAATGTGTAATCGATTGTACGGTCACGTTCATAGTGAAGTGTTTCGGTCACTGTTGGTGCTGCTGTTGTTCCACGTTTATCTGCTGGTACATCATCCGTACTTGCATATTTGTACTCGATTGTACGAGTTACTTCTTGAGTGTCTTTAATTTTACGAGTAACTCTCTTGTGACGTAGATAGACATTGAATGCTTGATCTACTTCTTTATCATCATCGAACTTACGTCCACCTTCTACAGCTGTACCTTGAGAGTTATTTGTATAGTCATCTGTTACTAATTCATAACCAAGGTCTTCATATTTCTTGATCGTTTTAGCTGTTGCATAAGGAATCGCTGTATGAGACTTACCTTGTAGTTCTGGAACACCATATGTTGTTTTCGCATCTGCACCTGTTGCAGGAGCTGGATTAGCGTTTTGAACTTCAAGAATACGAGCATCTCCTGTTGCATCTAAGTCGATATACGTTACATTCGCTTTTTGTTTATCAGCTTTGTAAACAACATACATATCGAAGTCATCTTTGTCGTCTGAACGAACTTCTGATACTAATGGTTCATAAGCTCCAACGTCTTTCGTATTATCAGCTACTGGAGTATATAATCCAACAGGTTGTTTACCATTGTGAATGTGTCCCATCTTACCATCAGCATTCGGTGTGAAGTTAGCTGTTACTACTTCAGCAGTGTATCCTTTAACAGTTGGTGAGATAATTTCTTTGAATTTAGAGTTTGCATCACTTGAAGCTGTCCATTTACCAATGATAATTGAACCTTGATTGAACTGTGTTCCTGCTGGGATAGTATCTCCAACTTTATAAACATGGCCAGTTGCATCTGTAACTTGGTTCGCAGTTGTAATCGCAGTATCAGTAGTTCCTGCTTCAGAGAAGATCTTGTATTCACGAGTATAGTCAATCGTTTGTGTACGAGTAACTGGTGTGTTATCGATAGCTACGATTGGATCATTATCTTTATAAGAATCTTGACTTGCTGGATTATCATTATCATTTTCGTATACATAGTGAATTGTACGAGTAATCGATGCTTTTGATTGTGGTTTAACTATTGGAATATATTTCGCTTTACCATAGTCAGTTCCATATTTACTTGTTACAGAATCCCCTGCTACTTTATCGTTATAGTCGATATCAGGTTGTTGTTTTACTACACCTGTACCTGTACCTACGAACTTAGGATGTGGAGTAAATTTAATTTCACCACTATCTTGATTTAATGTGTACGTACCTTCATTTTCGATTACGATTTCTGTATCTGTTACTTTAGTATAGCTACGAGGTACTGTTGTAACTTCTCCAGTTTCAGGATCAATATGAACTGCATCTGGAAGTTTAGAACCCATTAAGTTCTCATACGTTGTTGCTTCGCGAGATCCTTTTGGAACAATATCATTGTTAGCGTTGTATGTTGTTCCGTTTAATGTGACACTCTCACCTTTCGGAACAAGCTGATCCGCTGGAGTCTCTTTCCCTAAAACAGAGAATTTATCAGCCGTAACTTGTGGAATAGTCTCACCATTTTGATATGTTTTCTTCCATGTAGTTATTTGAGCTCCTCCAGTTATCTTAAGTGGAGTAACAAGTTGATCACCTTTTTGAACTTTACTTCCTACTGGAATAACAACATTTGCTTCATTTCTTAAAACTGTTGTCGGCTCTGTAACTGTAGGTTCTGCACCTTCTAAAATTGCTCCTGCAGGTACTGAACCAGTACCATATCGAACATTACTTACAAGTACATCTCCTGTTCCATTAACTGTCACAGCTTCAGTTTCAGCGATTCTTGTATTTGCAGGAATCTTATCAGCCGGTTTGAATGTTGCTGTGTTTCCACTAGGTAATGTTACTTCTGTTTCTTTATCAACTTTTGTATCTTCAGTATATACTTTTCCAGGAATTTCTTTTTTAGTTGCTAAAGTTGGTTTTTTAGTTTTATCTAAAATTGCAAAATTCGCTGTATACTTCGTATCTTCAATCTTATCATTTGTTACTGTTTCAACAGTTGCATAAGCAGGAATGGTTGGATTAGATTTTTGCTCGGCACCTTGTACATCTTCTGTAATTGTGTCTTCACCTACTGGACGTACGTCAATAACAGTTGGAATATAGCTAGTATCCATTGATTTGTAGCCGTTATTTCCATTATTTACATTTTCAAGAACCTTGTCTTTTTCTGCTAGTGTAGTAGATGTTTTAGAAGCTTCGATAGTATCATTTGTTGCTTCCCAACCAGTTGAACTATTGTTATCATCCCATGCACGAACTGCAATACCTTTTGCTGTACCTACATATGCGTCTACCGGTTTAAAGGTTAAAGTAGTTTCATATAGACCATTACCAATAGAAACATTCTTACCGTTACTTGCTGGGTTTACTTTATATGTACCTACTTCATTTCCTGCAGTATCATATTCAGTATATGTGTCAAGTAAGTATTCTGTTTTGTTATTCAATGGATTTGTAATTTTTAGACCTTTACCGAGAACTTTATTGTTCTTATCTTTAACGGCTACATACTCTCCAGTGAATACTGTTGCACCATTACGTTCAACGAAAACTTTACCATTATCACCTTTACGATAGTTTGATGGTAATTCGCTATCTGTTGGTGTGTACGCTTCTTCTGACGCCACTTGTTTATCTGTTAAAACAATTTTCGGTGGTAAGCTTTCATTTTCAATCTGAGCCCATTGTTTATATTTGGAATCTTTGTTTTTACCACTAGCTGTAAACATCGCATTTGTTGGTAACTTAACAGTTTGTTCACGACCTTGGAAGTCACTGGTTTCATGTTTAGTACCGCGTGGCATGTGAATCACATGTGTTTCAAAGTCTTCTACTTCCCCTGATGATGCTACACCTGTTGGTTCTAGAATTTCATCTTTAGTTAACGAAATACGTAAACGCACACCTAAGCTATCTGCTGAAGTATCTAATAATTGAGGTGTATTTTTAAATTTAATATTGTAAGTTCCGTTTTTGTTAACTTCTACAATTTCTGAAGATTCATTAAGATCGAATTTACCATTATTATTAAAATCTACCCAACCACGAACATAGGCTTTGTCATTATTGACACCAAGATTAGCACGAACTCCTTCAAGAACATATTCATTTCCTTGTGCTTGGCGGAGTTTATACTCAGTTGCCACCGCTGGATCAAGTAATTGACTTTCTCCTTCATCGCCAAGAGTACCTTCACCTAAAGCACCAGTTGTATGGTTATAAACCCCACGGATTGGAAGCTTCGTTTGAGGATTTGCCATCTCAATAACATCACCTTGATTCAAAAGCACACGAGTGTTATCAGCTTTTTCAATAACAGCATTTCCATTTGGTAATAATAAGTATTTACCTGTCACACCCTTATCTGTTGTTACAATTGTTTTTCCTGATTCTAATGGTGTTTCTTTATATTTCTCAGATGTGATTAAGTCATCTAGTACCCAGCCACCTGAAGGGTCAGTTTTAGTTGAACGGAAATCTGGATCTCCTTTAACATTACCTAAGTATGGCTGAGTAGCTGTTACCTGAGTTTTCACACCATCTTTAATAACTTCTTTGTTAAAGTCCCCGATAATATGTTGTGCAGAGCCGTAAGATTGTGGAGCGTCTCCACCGTCATAAATCATGAAACCAATTGTTCCTGCTTGCGCACCTGCGGAGTTTAAATACATTGATAATGTTTTAACGTTTTGAGATAGAGCAATTGGTAATGAGTTTTTAGAACCCATAGATGTGTAGTTAGCTCCGAATGTATTTGTTCCATAAGCAGAAGGGTTCCCATTTTCATCTACGTTAACCCAATCTTTTGGATTATACCCTGCTTCTGCAAGACGTCCATCAGCATTAACATCACTTTGTCTACTTGGATAAACTCCTTGAGCAGTTTTTTCATCAATGTCTTTTTGAAGGTTTAACGCCATGAATTGTTCCCATTTCGTTCCATCTGTCTCGAATTGAACAATTTCAGTACGTCCAGCTTCTTCTGCATCCGCAGCAATTACGTTAACATCTACGATACGCCCGTTATAAGTAGCAGAAAGTGCAAATGTTACCCCAACGTTTGATTCATCGCGAGACGATGTAAATGAAGTAAGCATTTCACTTCCATCTGGATTTGTTGTTGGAAGCCCAGCTTTTCTTAAGTATGACCATTGAGTATCTTGAGCTGTTATAAGTACATCCGCTTTTCTTTCGTTACCAATTTTTTTATAAAGATTAGCTGATCCTGATGGTACAGCCTTACCATTCACATTAATATAAGTGAACCCAGTTTCTGACAATTTTGTTGCAGATAACTTTTGAGTTTCAATAGCGTCATTATAAGCTTTTACCGCTGCATGGTAAGCAGCTGCTTTTGAATAGTAGGCATCTGTATTGGCAAATGTTTCTGTTGGGTATTCTGGTAGTGTTAATGCTACACCATTTACGGAAACTGTTGGATTATTAGCCAACGTTGTTTTGTTCTTAGTAGCATTTGCTTTGAATCTTTTGTCTTCAGCCTGTGCTTTTGCTAATTGTTTTTCCGAACCCCAATCACCATAATCACGTACAGCATTCACTGGTCCTGCTGGTGTTTTATTTGGATCAGAGTCTACTGCTTTGGAACCTAGTTTAATAACAGTTGCTGTTAAAGCATATCCTTCAACTTTCGTTTTAACATTAAACTTCATACCTTCTTGCAGGGCTTCGTAAAGTTCATGATCGTTTTGAGCTCCACCTGTGTAGTAAAGGTGTTCTACATATTTCGAAGTTCCTGAATTTAAGAATTTATCATCAGTAGTTAATCCTTTTGATCCATCTGGGTATGTTACATCACGAACCATTGTGATTTTACCAGTTACCTTATCTCCATTTGGATAAGTTATAGTTTTTGTTATCGGTTGCGCTAGCTTTCTTGCAGGCCCTACTACTGTACCATTAGAGTAGGTAATAGATGCTGCTGCAAAGTCGAACCAGTTAATATTATTTTTAAGTTGCTCTAAGTTTTTTGTACCCGCAGTACCAACAACAGTATTTCCAGAAGGAATATTAGTTTTAACACCATTTAAAGTAACAGTTGCTTCACCTGCAGTCGCGTTTCCTTTTTTTACTACCTCAATCATAGAAGGATCCGTAATACTTGGATTGGCATTCATGATTTCACGTTTAACCGCAGCTACTTCTTCATCTGTTAATTCATTAATATTTTTTACCGGAGTCTTAGTTGTAGGAGCTACGATTGCTGTATTGGTAGTAGTTTCAGCTGCTAAAACAGCTTCAACTTTACCTATGTGTCCTGCACGTTTCATCTCAGCATAGACTGCTTCGATGGCAGATGAGATACGTTGGAGTTGGGCATCCAATTCTTCTTTTGTGATTTCACCTGCAGCAAGTGCTTTCTTAGATGCTTCGATTTGGACTTTAGCTGAAGCTACTGCAGTTGCGATTGCTTCTTTTCCAGCTTTATCTTCTGCCTTTTTATCCGCAAAGTTTGAGGCAGTTGTGTTCAATACTTCTGCTTCAGATGTCAACTGTTCAAGGACAGTTTTAGTAGCAGTAATTGGGTTTTCTGCTTTCTTTTCATCCTTTTTATCAGCTTTTTCATCAACTGCTTTATCAGCTTTTTTGTCAGTTGAAGGAGCAGTTAGTGTTGCTTTTTCTTTGTCAGCTGCTTCTGTTTTTTCAGTTGTAGCTGTCTCAGCTACTTTTTCATCTTTCTTAGATGCTTCAGCAGCTAATTTTGCAACTTCCTCATCACTCAAGGCCGGCTTTTCTACTACAGCCGCTTCTGTCGTAGCAGAAAGAGCTGGTGTCGTCACATTTGCGACATTCTCACTTACCTTATCATCTTTTGGAGCAGATGCCACAGCTTCTGTTTTATTTTCAGTAGCTGTTTCTTCTGCTTTGGCAGTCGTTTGGGCAGCACCCAAAATCAAGGCTGTCCCCAACAGCACACTCGCAGCACCAAAATGATACTTACGAATAGAGAAACGTTGGCTCAAGCCATACCAATCAAAAGATTTATTTTTTTGTCTTTTTGATTTATACATAATGTTCACTTTCCACATTTTTTTATGTAATTTCAAATTACAACTACATATCATAAATTATACCACGTAAATACCATCAAAACAACTATAATCAACAGTTTAATCAACAGTTTTTTTCTGTGTTATAAAAGTATTTTTTTCTTGTTATTTTAAAAATTAATATGTTAAAATATATGTGCTTGTGCATATTATTCTGCGAAGAGATTAATCTTGGTTTTTAGCCATTTTTTTGATATAATAATCTTAAGTATAATTTTATTGGAGGTTCTATGCGTTTTAATCAATTCAGCTATTTAGCGCTACCTAGAGATACAATTATCTTTGAATTAAAAAAGTACGGGTTTGATTTACCAGTCAACATTACAAATAAAAATATGCTTGAAGCGTTTCTTATTCGTTTCTTTTTTAATTACAAAGATAGCACCTATCCCCTATCCAGTTTAGCAGCTGATAAAGAAACTGACTTACTGACATTTTTTCAGTCAGATAAAGAGTTGACTGCAGATATTTTCTATACTGTAGTCTTTCAACTTTTAGGTTTTTCTTATTTGGTTGATTTTGAAGACAGTGATGTTTTTCGTAAAGAGACTGGATTTCCCATTGTATATGGTGACTTGATTGAAAATCTCTATCAGTTACTCAATACTCGTACCAAAAAGGGGAACACTCTTATCGACCAACTTGTCAGTGACGGTCTTATTTCTGAGGATAATGACTATCGCTACTTTAACGGCAAGAGTTTGGCTACTTTTTCTAGCCATGATGCCATTCGAGAAGTCGTTTACGTTGAGTCACGTGTCGATACTGACCAAAAAGGTCTTCCAGACTTAGTCAAGGTCAGCATTATTCGTCCTCGTTATGACGGCCAAATTCCTGCTATCATGACTGCCAGTCCCTATCATCAGGGAACAAATGATAAAGCCAGCGATAAAGCTCTTTACAAGATGGAGGGCAATCTCGAGGTTAAACCTGCTCACAAGATTGAGCTAGAGGAACCTCAACTAAATCTCGTCCAACCCCAAGGTCAAGCTGAGCTTGTGTCAGAAGCTGAGGAAAAGCTAACGCACATCAACGCTAGCTATACTCTCAACGACTACTTCCTTCCACGAGGTTTTGCTAATCTCTATGTCTCAGGTGTTGGTACCAAAGACTCCACAGGTTTCATGACTAATGGAGACTACCAGCAAATCGAGGCTTATAAAAATGTCATCGATTGGCTTAATGGCCGTTGCCGTGCTTTTACTGACCACACGCGCCAACGTCAAGTCAAGGCTGACTGGTCAAATGGAAAAGTAGCTACAACTGGACTTTCCTATCTAGGTACCATGTCCAATGGTCTTGCGACTACAGGTGTAGATGGTTTAGAGGTTATTATTGCCGAGGCTGGTATTTCTTCGTGGTACAACTACTACCGTGAAAACGGTCTGGTAACTAGCCCAGGTGGTTATCCAGGTGAGGACTTTGACTCCCTTGCAGAACTAACCTACTCTCGTAATCTCTTGGCTGGCGACTATATTCGTGGCAATGAAGATCACCAAACTGACTTAGAAAAAGTAAAAAAGCAGTTAGATCGCAAATCTGGTGACTATAATCAGTTTTGGCATGACCGCAATTATCTGCTCAATGCTCATAAGGTAAAGGCAGAGGTTGTCTTTACTCATGGTTCACAGGATTGGAATGTCAAACCACTTCATGTTTATCAGATGTTTCACGCCCTTCCTGATAATATAAATAAGCACCTCTTTTTCCATAATGGTGCCCATGTTTATATGAATAACTGGCAGTCCATTGATTTCCGTGAGTCCATGAATGCCTTATTGACTAAGAAATTACTGGGAGAAGATACAGATTTTCAACTCCCTACTGTCATTTGGCAGGATAATACAGCTCCTCAGACTTGGTTATCACTTGATACCTTCGGTGAGCAAGATAACTTTGAAACATTCTCACTTGGTCAAGAAGAGCAAGTTATTCAAAACCAGTACTCAGATAAAGATTTTGAGCGTTATGGTAAGACATACCAGACCTTCAATACAGAACTTTATCAAGGGAAAGTCAATCAGATTACTATTGACCTTCCTGTAACTAAAGACATTCACTTGAACGGTCGAGCTCAACTCAATCTTCGTATCAAATCCAGTACAAACAAGGGTCTCTTATCAGCCCAACTACTGGAACATGGACAAAAGAAATACCTACAACCTTATCCAGCTGTTTTAAGTGCTAGAACCATTGACAACGGTCGCTACCACATGTTGGAAAATCTTAACGAATTGCCTTTTCGTGAAAATGCACATCGCGTCGTGACAAAAGGCTACCTCAATTTGCAAAATAGAAATGATTTACTGTTAGTAGAGGATATTAAGGCAGATGAATGGATGGATATCCAGTTTGAACTGCAACCAACTATTTACAAGTTAAAAGAAGGAGATACTCTTCGTTTAGTCCTCTATACTACTGACTTTGAAATCACCATCCGTGACAATACTGACTACCACCTGACTGTCGATCTTGAACAGTCTACACTTCTCTTACCTTGTCAAAAGGTATGATATCAGACTTTCAATATGGAAGATTTCCACTTGAACAGTCAAACTACACATAAACTTGGTATCAAATGCAATCCCGATATAGGCTTATGATAGGTCTACACGGAAGCTTTGACAAAAGATACTAAAACCCTAACCAACATGTGTACTCATTAATAATACTCGCTACCACACCACATGTTGAAAAATCTTTGTGAATTAACATTAATCATAAATTCACAATAAGTCGTGACAAAAGGCTACCCTAATTGAATGATTTACTGTTAGTAGAGGACACCAATGTAGATAAACGGATAGATACCCAATTCATCTACACTCAACTAGTGACAAGTTAAAAGAGTGGGATTTTCTCCATTTAGTCCTATACTACTGACTTTGAAATCATCATACGTGACAATACCGCTTACCACCCGACTGACGATTTCGTTCCGTCCACGCTTTCTGTACCCAGTACAAGGAGTAACATTTTATGAATAAATCTGAACACCGACACCAACTCATACGAGCTCTTGTAACGAAAAACAAGATTCATACTCAAGCTGAGCTACAAGCTCTTCTTGCCGATAATGATATTCAAGTTACACAAGCTACACTTTCGAGAGATATTAAAAGTATGAACCTCTCAAAAGTACGTGAAGAAGACAACTCTTACTACGTGCTCAATACAGGCTCTATCTCAAAATGGGAGAAACGTCTCGAAATCTACATGGAAGATGCTCTTGTCTTGATGCGTCCCGTTCAACACCAAGTCCTCCTTAAAACCCTTCCTGGACTTGCGCAATCCTTTGGTTCTATCATTGATGCATTAAGTTTCTCTGACGCTATCGCTACTCTCTGTGGTGATGATGTCTGCCTTGTCATCTGCGAAGATGCAGAAGCTGCTCAAAGATGCTTTGAAGAACTGAAAAAATTCGCTCCACCATTTTTCTTTGAAGAATAAGAAAATTCCGTGTCTGATGTGGCACGGAATTTTGTTATATTCTTTACTGAGATGGATTTTCTTTTTTAGTTCGTGCTAATCTCAGGGCACGATTTGGATTGAGACGATTAAATAGTTCTTCCAATTTCTTTTCATTCCAAACATCTGCGGCAGAAACGAAATTACCATCCGCATCTCGGAAAGATATCGGTTTATCTCCCATATCAGTCTCCTAGTCTACAAATTCAAACTCAAATTTACCAATGCGGACCAAATCCCCATCTTTAGCACCACGCGCACGAAGGGCTTCATCAACCCCCATACCACGAAGCTGGCGAGCAAATTTCATGACTGATTCGTCACGATCAAAGTTGGTCATATTAAAGAGTTTCATGAGTTTTTCACCAGAAAGTACCCATGTTGCATCGTCATCACGACTAATTTCAAAGGCTTTTTCTTCCTCATCAAATCCATAGTAGGCTTCTTCTTCCATATCTGACTCGTCGTAGAGCAAGAATTCTGGTGTCTTGTCTAGCAATTCAGCTGTAGCATCCAAAAGCGTAGCCAAACCTTGCTTGGTCAATCCAGAAATTGGGAAAATAGCTGGTAACTCTTCAAATTCATCGTAGTTTTCAGCCAATTTTTTCTTGAATTCTACAAGATTTTCCTGACTCTCAGGCATATCCATCTTATTGGCTACGATAATCTGTGGACGCTCCATCAAACGGAGATTGTATGACTCTAGCTCTTTATTGATAGCAAGATAATCCTCATATGGATCACGCCCTTCACTAGCTGACATATCAATGATGTGAAGGATGACACGTGTACGCTCGATGTGACGGAGGAACTGAGTTCCCAGACCGACTCCCTGACTAGCTCCTTCAATCAAACCTGGTAGATCAGCTACTGCAAAGGATTCACCTGATTGGGTACGAACCATTCCTAGATTTGGCACAATTGTCGTAAAGTGGTAGGCACCAATTTTAGGCTTAGCTGAGGTGATAACACTTAAAAGTGTTGATTTCCCAACAGAGGGGAAGCCTACTAAACCAACATCTGCCAAGATTTTTAATTCCAATTGTAACTCACGTTCCTGACCTGGTTCTCCATTTTCAGAGATTTCCGGTGCAGGATTTTTTGGTGTCGCGAAACGAATATTTCCACGTCCACCACGACCACCGTGGGCAACGATAAATTCTTGACCGTGTTCAATCAAATCTGTCAAGACCTTGCCTGTCTCAGCATCACGCACAGTCGTACCTTGTGGTACTCGAACTCTAAGGTCCTCAGCACCACGACCATGCATCCCTTTGGTCATTCCTTTCTCACCAGAATCAGCCTTGAAATGGCGATTATAGCGGAAATCCATGAGAGTACGTAGACCTTCGTCTACAACGAAGACTACATTACCTCCACGACCACCGTCACCACCCCAAGGACCGCCATTAGGGACATATTTTTCACGGCGAAAGGCAACCATACCATCGCCACCATTACCAGCCTTGACCTTAATCTTGGCTGTATCTAAAAACATACTCATTTTTTCTTCTCACTTTAAAAAAGGGCTGGGAAATCCCAGTCACAAAATTTTCTTGAATCTATTTTATAGATTACTGAGGGCACCAATTGCAGTTGCAAAAATACCCAAAATACTTGCTACTAACATGATAAGTACGATAAGCAAGGTTAATTTCTCAAACATAGTTTTTTTACGTTTTCCATTATCTCCAAATGCCATTTTTATCTCCTTCGTTACATTCTATTTTCTATTATCTTAGCATGAATTTAGCTAGTTTTCAATAGTCACTTGCTACCGGCGCAATAATCCATAAAATGATATAAGCTACAATTCCTGCCCCATAACAAAATGCAAGAACACCCCATATTACACGAACAATAGTCGGATCAATATCAAAATAATTTGCGACCCCAGCACATACCCCAGCAATTTTTTGATCACTACCACTTCTCATCAATTGTTTTTTCATAGCTATTCCTCTTTCTATTCTTCATGGTCTTTCCAATAATCTCTGATGCTGATTAACTGTGTTTTTGAAGCCCTCAGCATTCGTCTAGAGCCTTTTACAGGCACAGCAACCACCTGTTGCGGTAAATACAAAACTGTCTTAAAGATACGCTGGCTGACCGTATCATCTTTTGCTAAATCTTTCTGGAAGTTATTTGAAATAATGGCATCCAGATAAAACTCATGCACTCGTTTTCCAAAGTTCTCAGCTGAAATCTCGTACAATTTCTCTGATAAGGTATGCTCATCCATATCTGGAGTTGCAATCAGGGCTTCCAAAATAGCTCCGGCCAAATCATGTTCCCCATAGTACAAGGTTCCAAACATTTTATCACTGATAAGATTGTCCAGATAAGGATTTCCGTGAGCAATGACAGGCGTCCCACTAGCTAAGCTTTCCAAGTAAGTTAAACCTTGCGTTTCACTTGTTGAGGCCGAGATGAAGAAATCTGCCGCCTTATAGTAAAGAGCGGTCTCACTAGGAGCAATCATCCCTGTAAAGACAACAGAGTCTTGAATCTCTAGTTTCTGGGCTTGCTCTTTGAGATCATCCAGATAAGGTCCATCCCCAGCAACTACCAGTTTAACCTTGTCTTCCTCTTTCAGAACTTCTGCAAAGGCTGCTAGTACTGCTTGAATATTTTTTTCATAGGAGATTCTCGAAAGACTCAGCAACATCTTTTCATCATCTTGAATCCCTAGTTTACTACATAGTTCTTTCAGATTTTCTTGCTTGATTTCTGGACGTTCAAACTTGGCTAATTCAATCCCTGTTGGAATGACTCGTTTTTCAACCTTAACCTTATAGTCAGATAGCAAGTCATGGACAATCTCACTCGGACAAATAACCCCATCCACATCATGCAGGAAACCTCTGACCAGGTACTTTACCATGCTAGGACGAATCAACATCCCCTTAGCAATATAATGTACATAGTCTTCGTATTGGGTGTGATAGGTATGGATGACTGGAATCTTCAATTCACGCGCAATCCAAATCCCCAACAAGCCAAGAGAAAATTCTGTCTGTGTATGGATAATATCCAGTTGATATTGTTTAGCAATTTCAAGCGCCTTGCTGAATCCTCGATAGGCAAAGCGACGATCCTTAAAAGCAAAGAAGGGAACACTTGGAATGCGGATAATTTGCCAATCTTCATAACGATTGACATCCTTATCTGTCGTCGTAAAGATAAAAACAGCGTGCCCCTGCTTTTCAAGTTCGGTTTTCAAGGTTCGAATACTGGTCGCAACACCTGAAACCTGAGGAAAATAGGTATCTGTAAATAAACCAATTCGCATAGATTACCTCACTTTTTACTTTCTCCCTAAAGCGGCTTGTTTCTCATAAAAATCCAACCAGATTTGTAACAGATGCTCTTCTGAATACTCTCTAGAAATATTCTTAGCTTTTTCTTTCAAATCTTTTAAAGCAGCAGGATTCGCTTGATATTCCAGAATAGCTTCTTTCATCTCTTCTCTATCTGCTGTCGCCCGATAATTTCCCTCCAAAATTACCTTATAAAGATCTAAATCACGCAACATAATAGGAGCTTCACAACTGGCAGCCTCTAAAATCGTCATCGGAAAGAGCTCATTATAACTAGGAAGCAAGAAAAGATCCGCTAGGGCATACAACTCGCGCATCCGCTCTGGTGAGACAATTCCTGGAAAAATCAAATTTTTAGTGGGATTCTCCATAATTTTCTTGTAGCGCTCATAACCATCTGTCATGCCACCAAAAGAGAAACCACCTGCCCAGATAAAGGTAATTTGCGGCAATTCCTCAGCCAGACGGATAAAATCGTCAATCCCTTTGCGTTTCTGAACTTGACCAGCACCTACTACGATAAACTGATTGTCACTAAGACCTAGCTCTGTACGCAGTCTCGCTACCTCTTTCTGTGGAAGAGGATGCCATTTTTCCTTGTTGACAAAGTTAGGGATATAGGTCACTTTTTCACGTGGAATACCAGCTGCCACCAAATCCTCAATAAACATAGGATTGACCACCACCAAGTGCTCCATCCGGTTGTAAAAAGAAAATACATAGCGTTTCACAATTCCCTTTAAGAAAAATGGAATTTTCAAACTCCCCTCGAGTGTATCAGGTAAGAAATGCACATAGCCAATTTTCCTTCCTGATCGTTTCTTCTGGAATGTTGATAAATAATAGGGGAGATCAATTGTATGAAAGTGAGTCACATCTGCCTCTATTGGAAGATTTTCTGTAACAATCAATTGGTCCTTGGCATCACGGTGAAGAAGACGAACTAATTCACGGTAAGCACCTGAAACTCCTTGTCCTGCTACTTTCTCACTTGAACTCAACATATTGATGCGTAATTTCTTTTTTTCCATAACTACTATTATATCATTTTCTTTGAATAAAATCAGCAAAAGAAAGGAGAGACTAGAGGAAAAGAGGGGGAAATTTCCTCGCTTTTCCAATAATCTCTCACATGTTTTTATTTGTTTACTTAATGCCTAGGGCAATACGTGCATAGCGACTCATTTTTTCAACAGTCCAGGCTGGATACCAGACTAATTTAACCTCAGTATCCGTTACTTCTGGCACCTCTGTCATAGCATCATAAATCTGGTCTGTCAAAAGATCTGCCAGGGGACAACCCATAGTTGTCAAAGTCATATCAATCTCTGTTTGCCCTGTGTCGCCGTCAAAACGAATCTCATAAATCAAACCAAGATTGACAATATCGATTCCCAACTCAGGGTCAATAACTTCTTCCAAGGCTGATAAAATCCGTGTTTTGATGTTTTCAATTTGCTCTTCTGTATAAGCCATATTCATCCTCACTCTTAGTCTTCAATAAAATCACGAAGCGGTTTGCTGCGACTTGGTTGGCGTAGTTTTCTCAAAGCTTTAGCTTCAATCTGACGGATACGCTCACGGGTTACGTTAAAAACTTTACCAACATCTTCAAGGGTACGCATTTTACCATCATCTAGCCCAAAACGCAGACGCAAAACATTTTCTTCACGGTCTGTAAGAGTATCCAAGACCTCATCCAACTGCTCACGCAAAACGATACGAGTTGTATAGTCCACTGGATTTTCAATCACTTCATCTTCGATAAAGTCCCCAAGGTGGCTATCATCCTCTTCACCGATTGGAGTTTCAAGGGATACCGGTTCTTGGGCAATCTTCAAGATTTCACGAACCTTGTCAGGGGTCATATCCATACGTTCAGCGATTTGTTCTGGTGTTGGATCTTGTCCCAATTCTTGAAGGAGGTTACGCTGTTCACGAACCAATTTATTGATGGTTTCAACCATGTGAACTGGGATACGGATGGTACGAGCTTGATCCGCAATAGCACGAGTGATAGCCTGACGAATCCACCAAGTTGCGTAAGTTGAAAACTTGAACCCTTTAGAATAATCAAACTTGTCAACCGCCTTCATCAAGCCCATATTTCCTTCTTGAATCAAGTCAAGGAACTGCATACCACGACCAACATAGCGTTTAGCAATAGAAACAACCAAACGAAGGTTGGCTTCCGCAAGACGTTGTTTGGCTTCGATATCACCAGCTTCAACAGCAAGCGCCAATTCTTTTTCCTCTTCATTGGTCAAGAGAGGTACGACCCCGATTTCTTTCAAGTACATACGGACAGGGTCATTAACCTTAGCCGAAGTTGAACCAATCAAGTCCTCATCACTGAGTTCTGGCTCTTCTTCAGTGCTAAGAACACGCGCACTTGGATTTCCTTCGTTATCTGTGATAGAAATCCCTGCATCCTGAATTCGTTGCAAGAGATCTTCAATCCCATCAGCATCCAAGGTAAAAGGAATCACCAGACTTGCATTAATTTCATCATCAGTTGCTGTCCCTTTTTGTTTATGATTACGGATAAATTCTGCTACTTGTACATCAAATGTTGTTACTTCTTTTTGTTTTGTTGCCATTATTACTCCATTCTTCTCTTTTGGGAAATTAAACGTTCCAATTCTTCTAGGGCTGTGTCTGTATCTCCTACATGGCTCGCTTCCTGCACCTTCTTTTTGATTCTCATATTGTCCTGATTCAAGAGAGCCTTGTTTCGAGTCATTTCTACTTCACTAAGTTCCTGAGGTGACATCTCAGCAGGCAAATCCTGAGCTAAGACTTGGTACCAAGCTCTTTCAACTTCATCTGTCTGTTCTGCTAAAACTTCCGGAGGAAGATTTCCATACTGGCCAAGCAAGTCATATAAAACCTGAAATTCAGGAGTGTCAAATGCAAAGTCTTCTCGCAAACGGTAATCATTCAAAACAAGGGGAGATTCCATCATTCGATAAAGTAGATGGGCTTCTGCCCTCATAATAGCCGATAACTGCTTGGTGACAGGCATAGTGATTGGCGTCGGTCTGGAAATTCCTTCCATACGATTCTGCCTTTGCGCCTGACGACTCTCATTAACAATCTGCTCAATCTGGGCATAATCAAAGGACGCCAGACTGTCAGCTAAAATATGTATATAGCTGTTTTGAGCAGTAATAGATTTTTCTTGAACAATCAAGGGAGCTATTTTTTCAATAAACTCAATCTGTGCCTGCAGATTTTCACTGTTTTCAGGCTTATACTGATGAATGTAAAACTCAATCGGACTAATACGAGTTTTCGTTAACAGATAGGCCAAGTCTTCTGGTCCATTTTTTTGTAGATACTCATCTGGATCCAAGTTATCAGGCATGCTGACGATTTGCACAGGCATATCACCAATTTCGTCCAGCGCTTTCAATGTCGCGGCTTGCCCAGCCTTATCGCCATCGTAAACAAGAACCAACTTCTTCGTTAGCCTTTTCAGATGCTCAACATGCTCTCGACTCAAGGCTGTTCCCATGGACGCCACAGCATTTTCGATTCCAGCCCGATAGGCTGCAATGACATCCATGAATCCTTCCATGAGGTAAATCTCACTGGCTTTTCCAGAAGATTTTTTAGCCCTATCCATATGATATAATTCGTAACTTTTGTTAAAAATTGCAGTCGATCGGCTATTTTTATACTTAGAAGTTTGTGAATCCGTTTTCTGCCAGATACGACCTGAGAAGGCAATAACCTTTCCTTGGTCATTTGTCAGGGGAAACATAATGCGATTGTGAAAGGTATCTACAAATTGATTAGCATCCGAGAGATAAAACAGTCCTGAATCTAGGAAATCCTCTTCACGATACTGAGCAGACAAACGTTGATAGAGATAGTTTCGCTCTGGGGGTGCCAAACCAATCCGAAAATGCTTGAGCACTTCATCTGTCAAACCACGCTGATAAAGGTAGTTTCTGGCCTCCTCCCCCATGGTTGTTGTCATGAGAATAGCATGATAAAATTTGGCAGCATCTTCATGCATATCATAAAGAGCTTGGTGGGGTGAAGCTGGCTTCTGCTCACTATAAAGCGGTTTTTCCACCTCTATCCCAACACGCTGACCTAAGATTTGGACAGCCTCCATAAAGGGAACCCCTTGGTACTCCTCGATGAATTTAAAGACATCACCAGAGCGACCACAACCAAAACAGTGGTAAAACTGCTTATCCTCTACAACGTTGAAAGAAGGTGTTTTTTCACCATGAAAAGGACAGAGCCCTAGATAGTTCCGTCCTGCCTTTTGTAAAGAAATCACATCTCCTATGACTTCCACAATGTTGGCATTGTTTTTGATTTCTTCAATGACTTGTTTGTCAACCATACACAATACCTCCATGTTATCATAGTTTACTTTATATAGTATACTTTATTTCAGAAAAAAAGTAAACCATTTCACTCATTTTCCCTACTTTATTCAAAGAGTTGATAATAATCAGAGATTTTCATTTTTGCTTTTTCTTCTTGGTTCAAATCTTGGATAATTCGTCCTTCTTTCATGACAATTAAACGATTGCCATATTTGAGAGCATCTTCCATATGGTGGGTAATCATAAGCGCTGTCAGCTGATCTTTCTTGACAAATTCATCCGTCAATTCCATCAAGGCCACACTGGTCTTTGGATCAAGGGCTGCAGTATGCTCGTCTAACAAGAGTAATTCAGGACGCTTCAAGGTTGCCATTAAGAGACTCAAGGCCTGTCTTTGACCACCTGATAAGAACTCAATCGGTGTATTCAAGTGTTTCTCAAGACCATTTCCTACTTTTTCAATGGTCGCTTGAAATTCATCCTTGTAGCTAGCCAGTCGTCTCGGAAACAGTCCTCGTTTTTCACCACGAAACTTGGCAATCAAAAGATTTTCAGCGACCGTCATACGGGGAGCTGTCCCCATCTTAGGATCTTGGAAGACACGAGACAGATACTTAGCCCGCTTCTCTGGTGAAAACTTGGTAACATCTTCACCTAAAATACGGATGGTTCCACTGGTTAATGACAAGGTTCCTGCAATAGTGTTAAAGAGAGTTGATTTCCCAGCACCATTTCCACCTAAAATCGTGATGAAATCCTGTTCAAAAATTTCTAAGGAAACATCATTTAAGATAATCTTTTCTTCATCAAAGCCATTTTTAACGACTTTGGTTGCATTTTTTAATTCTACAATTGCTGTCATTTGCTTAATTTGGCTCCTTTCAAGATTGTTTGCTTAAATGTTGGAATCATGAGGCAGACTGCTAAAATCACGGCGCTGTACAAACGAAGGTAACTTGTATTAAAGCCAAGCGCAATAACTGCCCACACTAAGAATTGATAAGCGATAGAACCTACAACGATGGCAACCAGACGCTCTGCCAAGCTCAAACTCTTGAAAATAACTTCTCCAATAATCAAACTTGCAAGACCTACAACGATAACCCCGATTCCTCGAGATACATCGGCATAACCTTCTTGCTGGGCAATAAGAGCACCTGCAAGGGCAATCACACCATTTGATAAGACCAAGCCCATAAGCTCCATGCGACCAGTATGAATCCCGAAACTTCTAGCCATATCAGGATTGTCACCTGTAGCAATATAGGCCTGTCCGAGTTTGGTATCCAAGAAAAAGAGCATGAGAGCAATAACAAGACTGACAAAGATAAGACCAGTCAAAAGTTGGTTCAAATCTGAATCAAAAGGCAAAACATCCTGTATTTGCTTGGTTCCAAGCAATCCTAAATTTGCACGCCCCATAATCAAGAGCATGATAGAGTGACAGGAAGTCATCACCAAAATCCCTGAGAGCAAGGTTGGGATCTTCCCTTTTGTATAAAGAAGGCCCGCTGCCACTCCAGCCAAACAACCAGCTCCAACAGCAACAAGTGTCGCTAAAAAGGGATTCACACCTTTGGTTATCAAAGTGACAGCAACAGCTCCCCCAAGAGGGAAGGAACCTTCTGTCGTCATATCTGGAAAGTTTAAAATCCTAAATGTCATAAAGATCCCCAGACCTAAAATAGCCCAGACAAATCCTTGAGAAATAATAGATAGTATCATCTGTTTCTTAACCTTTTCTATACGATTTCTATTGTAAAAAATTGGAGGAGATGTCCCCAACTCCTCCATTGTAGATTATTCAATCACTTGTCCTGCTTCTTTTAGAACAGATTCAGGAATCGTAATACCTAGCTCTTGTGCCAATTTTTTATTGATAACTGATTTACCAGTTGAAAAGACATTGACTGGAGTATCAGCTGGTTTAGCACCTTTCAAAACTTGAGCAATCATTTTACCTGTTGCCACACCAAGGTCATGTTGGTCAACTACAACTGATGCTAAACCACCAGCTTCTACCATGGCAGTCGCACTTGGGTAGATTGGTTTTTTAGCGGATTGGTTGCTTGATACAACTGTTGAAAAAGCTGATGCAATGGTGTTATCAATTGGAACCCAGATAGCATCGACCTTGCTAGTCATAACATTAACTGTTGAAGCAATTTCATTTGTTGAAGGAACTGCAAATGTTTCCACTGTCAAACCTGCTTTTTCAGCATAAGCCTTAAATTCTTCTACCTGAGTTTTGGAATTATCTTCGCTACTTGAGTAAAGAGCTCCGATTGTTTTCACATTCGGTGTCAAAGCTTTGATGAGTTCAACTTGTTGTTGAGCGGGATTGTGGTCAGATACCCCTGTAATGTTGCCACCTGGTTTTTTCAAATCTTTAACCAAGTTCGCACCGATTGGGTCTGTAATAGCAGCCATGATAACCGGTAGATCTTTTGTGGCACTAGCCAAGCCTTGAGCAGCTGGTGTTGCAATCCCTACTACAAGGTCATTCCCATTTGCAACCAATTGTTTACTCATTGTCGCAACCTTACTTTGGTCGCCTTCTGAGTTCATAAAGTCGATTTTAACTTGATCATCTTTATAGCCTTCTTCTGCAAGTCCATCTTGAATCCCTTTATAAATCAAGTCAAGAGAGGGATGGCTCACAAACTGAAGGACACCAACTTTGGCAACTTTCTTTTCATTCTTAGCTTCTGGTTTATTCATTGAAGAGTAAATCAAGCTTCCTGCTACTAAGACTGCTAATGCAGCGATAATTCCAATTAAACGTTTATTTTTCATTCTATTTCTCCTTTTATTCCTTTAAAATACTTCACTTATCTAATACTCTTCGAAAATCTCTTCAAACCACGTCAGCGTCGCCTTACCGTACTCAAGTACAGCTTGCGGCTAGCTTCCTAGTTTGCTTTTTGATTTTCATTGAGTATAAACAAGCGACGCCATCGTTTTCTTTCCATACTAACCTCCATCAAAAAAGTCCTCACACAAAAAACTTGTGTGAGGACGTCGATGCGCGGTACCACCTCATTTATAGGGAATTTCCCTATCGCTCTGTCTCGCAATAACGAGATGCACTGTAAGGTGTGCTCACCGAATTTTTATGATTTCAAATTCTAAATACCATTCAGCCCAATTTTCATCATCATCACTTATCTGTTTTCAGCTACCACAGACTCTCTAAAAAGTTTGAATGATTACTTTTCTGAATGGTTAAATTATATCATTTTTCAACTACTTGTCAAGACTCTTTTAGCATTTTTTTGAAAGATTCAAAAACTTCCCCTATAGAAAAGAGGAAGTTTGAAAGACATCAGCCCGAATTACGCAATCCTGTCGCAATTCCGTTGATGGTTGTATGGATTAATTTTTCTTGATCGCTTGATAATTCTCCTCGGCGTTGACGTTTAATCAACTCCAACTGGATATAGTTGAGAATATTAAAGTAAGGCATACGATAATCCAAACTTGCTTTTAGATATGGATTTTCAGCCAAGAGTTCATCGTAACCTTCGATAGCCAAGATGACTTCCTTGGTGACTTGCCATTCATTTAGAATAGTCTCATAGATTGCTTTTACTTCTTCATCCTCACACAGTTTGGCATATTCAAAAGCAATATTCATATTTGATTTTGACAAGACCATGTCGACATTTGAAAGAAGCGATTGGAAGAAAGGCCAATTTTGGTACATATCTCGTAAGATAGCAATATTCTCTGGATTTTTATCGATAAATTCCTTGAAGCTTGAACCAACTCCATACCAGCCAGGGAACATGACGCGACTTTGCGACCATGAGAATACCCAAGGGATAGCTCGCAAACCACCGATTTCAGTAATAGTCTTACGAGCGGCTGGACGAGAACCAATATTAAAGCTTGAAATAGCCTTGATTGGACTTGACTCGAAGAAATAATCATAGAAATGATCATTACCAAAGACCAAATCACGGTAGATATCGTAACTACGGTCCACCACTTGGTCCATAATAGCTTCGTAACGATTTGAGGTGTTGGTATCGCTCTTCTTCTGAGTAATCATACGGTTAATGGCCGCCGAAACCAACATTTCAAGGTTATAGTAAGCTGCGTCTTTGTTACCATATTTATTGCCAATTACTTCACCCTGCTCCGTCAAGCGGATACGATCCTTAATGGACTTGAGAGGTTGAGAGGTGATGGCTTCATAGGTTGGTCCACCACCACGACCGACAGTCCCACCACGGCCGTGGAAGAAGGTAACCTTAACGCCAAATTCATCTCCAATAGCAGTCAATTGTTGTTGAGCCTTGTAGAGGGTCCAACATGATGATAGATAGCCACCATCTTTATTACTATCAGAGTAACCAAGCATGATTTCTTGGTAGTTATTACGTGAAGCAATCCATTTCTTGGCAAGAGGAAGTGAAAGATATTCTCTCATGGTTTCTTCTGAGTGGTCCAAGTCCTCAATTGTTTCAAAGAGAGGAACGATTTGGACACGAGCTCTTTCTTTATCAACTAACCCTACTTCTTTTAGCAAGATAGCCAATTCCAACATGTCAGATACGCTAGTTGCATGTGAAATAATTGTCTGGCGAATAACGTCATCACCCAACTTATCTTTCAACTTACGAGCAGCCTTGAAAATAGCCAATTCTTTTTCGAGTAACTCTGATTTTTCAACATGAGTGGCAGAAAGAATACGTGGATCTTCTTCTAATTCTTTCAAGAGAAGCTGGCATTTTTCTTCTTCACTTAGTTCACTATAATGCGAATGAATACCAGCTGATTTCAAGAGTTCGGCTACACAAGCTTCATGAACACTAGAATCTTGACGCATGTCAATAGATGCCAAATAGAAACCAAAAATTTCAACTGCCTGAATTAACTCAACAAAATCACCAGAAATCAGTGCTTCGCCCTTATTTTCTAAAAGGGAATCACGAATAGTAATTAAATCCTTATAAAAATCATTAGCTGTTTCATAGCGAGCCCCAACTTCCTTATCCTCAATCAGATAGGTTTTTGTTGCTTGGATTTTTGATTGAATATCAAATAAGGCACGGCGGTAAAGCTCTTTTTCACGGTAGATCGAGTTATCCTTGGATTGACGAGCCATTTCTCTGACTTGCTTGCTCACATTGACAATACTGGTTGAGAGAGAGAACTCACGATAAAGTTGGTAAATCTTTTCATCATAGTAGTTCATGATGACTTCACACTGAGTCATAGCAGATTGTTTCAAGGTATCTGCTGTAACAAATGGATTACCATCACGGTCTCCACCAATCCACATACCCATGGTAATTGGTTTAGGATGTTTCAACTCCAAGCCATGTTTTTTAGCCAGACGCTTGTACTCAGCAGTCAAATGAGGAACTGCCTTCAAAAATGAACTATTGTAATATTCCATAACATTCGTGATTTCATTGGTTACTTTCAATTTCTTTTCACGAATCATGTCTGTCTGCATGATAATCTCAATGTAACGACGGAGATCATTATGCCATTTTTCCTTATTAATCAATCCTAATTTCACATCACGATACTTACGCAAGAGGGTATGGATATGGTTAGTCAAATCCAGCATACTCTTACGTTGTACTTGTGTTGGATGGGCAGTCAAAACAGGGACAACATTCAAGTGTTCTAGAATTTCAACCGCATTTTCTTTTTCTGCAACCATTTTGATCGTTGCCGACAATTTCCCAAGATAATCTTGATCGATATTATTTTGGTGGTTGATTTCATAGGCCAAATCCACATCTTCTGAAATATTAATCAAGAGAGGCAAGATAGAGAAATAGCGTGAAATATAAGCCATTTCATCATTTGACAGACTCGTAACCAATTGGTTCAAGCCTTGATAATCTTCTTGAGTTGATAATTCTTTCAACTCCATGATTTTTGCAAAAGTCTCTGGGGCAAGCATATTTTTAGTGATATCTTCTAACAATTCTGTTAAAATCAATACTTCTTCTTGCACGACAGCTTTATTACTATAGTTTTCTAATTTTTGAAGAGACATAGGTAATCCTTTCCACTATCAACTCTACATATAGTTTGATGAGTGAGCTTCTAACTCCTCATATAATTGGGCACGTTTTTCACTTGCATCAATATTTAAGACAAAGGCGATGGCTACAGACAAGACTAGGAGACTGTTCCCTCCTTGTGATAAGAAGGGGAAGGTTACTCCTGTCGAAGGAATAATGCCCGAAATTCCGCCAATATTGACAAATACCTGTACCAGCATCATCCCCCCAACCCCAATCGCCATCATGGAATTAAAGGGATTCTTAGCACGAATACCGACTAGGATAATCCGCAAAATCAGGAAAAAGACAAGGGCTAAAATCAAGCTGGCTCCCACAAATCCAAACTCTTCAATGACAATTGAAAATACAAAGTCTGTATGAGCCTCTGGTAAATAACCACGTTTTTCGATTGAATTTCCTAATCCTAGACCAAACCAACCACCATTTACCATGGCAAAGTAGGAATTTGCAAGTTGGTGGCCTGCTCCTGCCAAATCAGCAAAGGGATTAAAGTAGGCACTGAAACGCTTAGCAACGTAACCAAATACTGGAACTTTTGAAAACTTATCAACCCCAATCATAGAAATAGCTGATAAGGATAGGGCTGAAACTCCAAACAATACACCGATAAAGACTATAAACCAACGATGAGCAATCCCACTAACTGTATACATAATCAAGGCGACCAGCGCTAGGATTGTAGCATTCCCCAAATCTGGGAAAATAGCCAAACTTCCTATCATTACCAAGAGGACAAAACGCCAATCATTAAAAGCTCGAGGAATCCATTGATTTTGAGTTAAAACTTGAAAATCGTAAATACCAATTTCATCCTGTTGTTTTGAAAAACGTTGGGCCAAGTACCAGACGATGATAATCTTCAAATACTCCGCTGGCTGAATGGTCAAAGGTCCTACTGAAATCCAACCATAGGCTCCATTGACTGGCGTACCAATTAAGCGAGCCAGAGCTAAGAGAATCAGCTCAACAAACATAACAATAAATAAAAGTCGTTCTTTTCTTAAAAAATTCAGTTTCAGCTTATATATCAAGGCAATCAATATTAAACTAAATATCCAAAACATTCCCTGACTTCGAACCAATTGGAGGGCACTTTTACCTTCTTCGATAAGAATGGCACTGGTTGTAGAATAGACTACAATCAAACCCAAAATAGATAAAAGTAAGTAAGGAACTAGAATAGAATAGTTTAACAGGTGCCTCTTACTAATCTTCATAGTATCACCAATCTAATGAGAACAAAAGAAATTATTCCCAAATTCCGTTTATTTTCTAGTTTTAATTGCTATTATACCATTTTTTCCGAAAGAAAAAAACTCTTACCCTTAAGATAGAAGATTTTCTCATAAGAAAAAGAGCATTTGGCTCTTTTCTGTTTTATTCTTTTGAAGAACTGCTTGAGCTTGAATCTCCACCACCGATGTATTGAGTGAAGATATTTTGGAAGGCTTGATCTTTAACCTTGATATTGGCTGCTTGCAATTCTTTTCCGATAATACTTTGAACAAATGATGCGTCGTTTTGTTTTTGAGTTAAGATAACAGTTTTTAATTTTTCTTTGTAATCGTCAATATTAGATGATTTTTCTGTTTTCTTAATCAGTTTAACAATGTAATATTGGCTGCTGTATGCTTGTGTTCCAGTAACACTAATCACATCAGAAACACCGTTTACATCTAACGCAAAAGCTGCTTTCTTAACTTGATCTGGTACTTCTGTTGAAGCAGAATCAAAGGTGATTTCTCCACCATTCGCTTTAGTTTTCTCATCTGTTGAATTATCTTTGGCTAATTGAGCAAAGTCTGCATCACTAGCTTTGGCTTTTTCGAGGACTTCTTTCGCTTTATCCTCATTATCAAGACGAATGATTTGAGCCGTTACATCTGGAGTGTACTCGTCATAAGCCTTCTTGTAAGCATCATCTGTCAATTCAGCTTCTGCTGCTTTCTTAACTGCCAACTCAACCAATTTACTTGTACGAATTTGAGCTTTACGTGTTTCAAGAGTCATTCCTGCTTGCGATAAGACACGTTGGTAGTTCTCACCATATTGTTTCTCTTCTTCGGCAATAGTATCGTTGACTTCTTTGTCATCTACTTCTGAGCCATATTGCTTCTCAAATACTTTTTGGATGGTCATGTTCAACAAGACTTGTTGTGCTGAAGGGTTGCTTTTCACTTGCTCATAAAATTGATGTTCTGTGATGACATCCCCTTTCATGCTGATAAGGTCTGCCCCTTCTGAACCTTTCGAACAAGCTGCTAAAGTTGCTACTGATAATAGTGTAATGGCACCTGCCAATAGTTTTTTCTTCATGTCTACTCCTTTGAGATAAGTGTTACCCTATCTATTTTACTATATTTTCTTAAATTTTTCTGAAAATCATTCGCTGTCAGGCAATTGAACATCTGCTACATTTTTACGAAGCATGAGAATACCGTCCCCCAGAGGTACTAATGTTGCGGTGAGTCCTGGATTGTCTAAGGTTGCATCAAATAGTCTTTGAAGTCCTCTGTAAATAGTTCGCTGACCACGACGGACTTCCATAATATCCTTGGCAACATCACCACCTTGGAAAATATCATCCAAAACAACCACACCACCGACTTCCAAATGTTTGAGGATTTCTGGCAGAAAGACGATGTATTTAGACTTGGCTGAATCCATAAAGACGAAATCATAGGACTCTGTCAAGGTAGATAAGACATCTACCGCATCTCCTTCTAGGAGCGTAATTTGCTTGCGACTGTCAAACTGGGCGAAATTTTTCTTGGCAAATCCAATCATCTCTGGATTGCGGTCAATGGTTGTAATCTTTGCCTTTGGCGCATGTTCTGCCATCAAGAGGGCTGAAAACCCGATGGCCGTCCCAATTTCTAGAATGTTTTTAGGTTGTATGGTTTCCATGAGAAAACGGAAATAAGCAACCGTTTCATGGGGAATAATGGGAATATTTTCCTTGCGGGCAAAGTCTTCCAATTCTTTCAAAGATCCTGTGACTTGCTTTTGGCGCTGACGCATCAAGTCTACAATTTCTTCCTTGACGACAGGACGACGCATGTTATGGTTAGCATTTTTACTATACGATTCAACCATCTTATACCAATCCCAATTTTTCAACAAGGGCTTCAAACTCATTCAAACGACGTTCAAAGACTGCAAAGGCATCGTTGAGATAGTCTTCCTTCTCCATATCAACACCAGCTTTTCTCATGACATTAAGTGGATAGTCAGACTTACCTGCCTTGAGATAGTCGATATAGCGGTCACGGTCTTCTTGACTACCATGGACAATCTTTTCAGCCAGAGCTGAGGCTGCTGCAAAGCCAGTTGAATATTGGTATACATAGTAGTTATAGTAGAAGTGTGGAATGCGAGCCCACTCGTATTGGATTTCAGGATTGTCTTCCTTACTCAAACCATAATACTCTTGGTTCAAGTCTGCGTAGAGTTTATTTAGGAAATCACTTGTCAAGACTTCACCATTTTGATCCGCTTGGTGAATCGCGTGTTCAAACTCAGCAAATTGAGTTTGGCGGAAAACTGTTCCACGGAAACCATCTAGGAAGTTATTGAGAATAGCAAAGCGCGTTGCATCATCTTCCACTTCTTCCAATAATTTCTCCGTCAAGATATTTTCATTGGTAGTTGATGCAATCTCAGCCAAGAAGATAGAATAATCTCCGTAAACATAAGGCTGAGTTTCACGAGTATAGCTTGAATGCATACTGTGACCTGTTTCATGAACAAGGGTGAAGAGATTGTCTAGATTGTCCTGCCAGTTGAGAAGCATGAAGGCATTGGTATCGTAAGAACCACCAGAGTAGGCTCCTGAACGCTTGCCTTGGTTTTCGTAAACATCAATCCAACGCTCGCTGAAGGCACGTTTAACACGGCTCAAGTAATCCTCACCCAAGACTGCCAAGGCATCTTCTGCTTTTTTCAAGGCTTCTTGGTAGGTAAAACTATATTCAACAGATGAAAGTGGTGTGTAGACATCGTACATCTTGAGGTCTGAAATTCCCAAGATTTTTGAACGAAGTTCAAGGTAACGATGCAAGAGTGGCAAATGCTTGCGAACTGCTGCTACCAAATTGTCATAAACACTCTCTGGAACAAAATTCGCAGCGAGGGCTGCATGACGAGCACTCTTATAGTTGCGAACTTTGGCACGGTAGTTTTGCACCTTAACATTGGTTTGCAAGGTTTTGGCATAGGTATGTTGGAATTGTTCATAAGTCGCATAAAGTGCTTGATAGGCACCACGACGCACCTCACGATTTTTAGACTCCATCAAACGTGTGTAAGTCCCATGAGAGAGCTGAACTTCTTTACCATCATCGTCAAGGACATAAGGGAACACAATATCCGCATTGTCCAAGATAGCGAAGGTTTCACTTGCCGAACCAAAGATTTCTCCAGCTCCAGCCAATAATTCTTCTTCACGTTGTGATAGAACGTGTTCCTTGCCTTGTAAAAGCTTGTCAAAATAGTGTTGATAAACCTGCAATTTTGGTTGAGCCTCTAAAAAGTCAGCATACTGCTCTTCACTAATCTCCATAAATTCAGGCTCATAGAATGAAAAGGCTTGGTCTAGCTGGCTGTAGAGAGTCATTGCCTTGGCATAGTACTCTTGGTACTTAGCTTCACGAGTATCCTGATCATTCTTCATATGAGCATAGACGTAAAGCTTCTCCATCTGGCGTTCCATTTCAAGAGAAAATTCAGTAATTTCTAGTAGGCTATCCGCGCTATCCAAGAGATGACCTTCATACTGGCTTACTTTCTCCAGTTGTTCTGTTAAATCTTTTAAGGCTTCTTCCCAAGCCTGGTCAGTTGGGTAGATCGTTGATAGATCCCATGTATCTTTTTCATTTATTTCATGTCTTTGTAATACCATTAGATTCCTCCATCCTTTCTATTCTACCATATTTTTTAAGAAATATTGCTGATAAAAGGCTGGTGGATAGAGCATTTGCCAATCATTTTGAGGATTTTCTTGATAATAGGTTTGAAAATACAGATAATAGCGAATCAAATCTTGCTCAATTTGGCAAAAATTACCTACTAGTGGTCGAATTTGTGGATACCATTCTTTTAGCCCATAAGTCAGGAGATTTTCTCCCTTTTTATAGGCTTCTGCTTGTTCTTTCATCCAAATGGGATTTTGATAGTACAGTTGTTGCCGGATATAACGACAGATGTCCTTGTCCTGAGAAACTGTAAAATGAGATATTTTTTGTTTCTTATAGGGAAAACGTAATATCTCCAGTAAACTACCGTGACCATAGGGAAATTCCTTAATCTGATAATGGAGTTTACCTCGGAGATCTTGGTGAATCAGGTATTTGAGTCTTAAAACTTGTTTTTCACTGTCTAATTCCCAAACATAAAAGCCCATGTTTTGACTGAAATAGAGAAAACCTTGTTGTAGACGAGTCAAACGCTCCTTGAGCCACAGTTTTTTTCCCAGCAACCACAGTACTTGGTAACCCTGACTACGATAGCCCTCGCTACGCTCTTTAAGAACTTTTTGAGGCAAGGGACTACATTGAACCTCTAAAGCTAGATTGCCATTTACAAATACATCCGCAATCTGTTTAAGCTCTGGAAGCAGGTATTCTAATTGCACCTCGGCCTCTTTTTTCAACCAGTGATAAAGGACTTCCTTATTTTCCAGATGTTCTGGACTTTCATTTTCAGAGGAAAAATCACAGTCTTTTAAGGTTTTGTGGGCAAAATGGATCCGGACACTTGGTCCTTGACGCAAACGGAGCTGACCTCCACAAGCTGGGCAGGTGTATGCTTGCTTCTCAAGCTTATCCTCTAACACATTTACCAATTCTCCCCTAGAATCTCTCGCAACAAACATGATTTCCCTCCTTTTCTATATTATTCGTAAAAAAGAAAAAAGATCAGGAAATGTACTGCACCCCAAAAGTTAGACAGAAAAAATCTAACTTTTGGGGTGTTTTATTATGAAATTGAGTTATGATGATAAAGTTCAGATCTATGAACTTAGAAAACAAGGATATAGCTTAGAG